>NZ_CP133888.1:3902500-4107660 GCF_041228405.1 Salinilacustrithrix flava | reverse complement strand
GGCAACGTGTGGGCAAGCCGTTCGGCGTCCGGGACGATCGAGTTGATCGCGACCCAGGACGGTCAGACGCCGACGGTTCAGGCTGACCAGGCCGCCGCCAACGACGACCAGTAGGTCCAGGTCCTAGCTGATGTGGTTGGCGGAGATCCCTCCGCCCACCACATCGACTCTCTTCTCATGCGCAAGATCGCCCTCCTCGCCTTCCTCACCCTCGCTCTCGTCGGCGTGCTCGGCCTCCGGCACAAGGTCGTCTCCGACGTCGACCTGTTCGCCGTGGAATCCGGGTCGATGGGTGACGCCGCACCGATCGGCTCCCTGGTCGTGGTCCGGCCCGCCGAGTCCGCCGTCGTCGGTGACGTCGTGACCTACGAGAAGGAGAGGGGCGTGTTGCTGACCCACCGGGTGATCGAGGTGACGCCGACCGGTGAGTACCGCACGCAGGGCGACGCCAACGACGGCCCGGATCCGTGGACCGTCGAGCCAGGGTCGATACGGGGTGTGGTCGAGAGCGTGCACCCCGGCTGGGGATACGCGCTCGTGTTCCTGAGCCTGCCGATGGGCATCGGCTCGATCGCCGCAGCGGTCGTCGCCCTGGCGTTGCTGTGGCAGCTGTTCTTCCCCCCCGACGCCGCCGACGGTGCGACCAGCGGCGAGGCGTCGAGGTCCCGGCGGAGCCGGCACCGACCAGCTCCTGCCGGATGATGGCGATCGGCGCCCGCCGCCACATGCGGCTCGCCCTCGCCGCCCTCGCCGGCGCCCTCCTGGCCGGTGCCTACGTGGCACCTGCAGTCGGAGCGCAGGAAGGTGCCACTGATGCACTCTGCCCGGGTGTCGCCGAGGGCATCGACCTCAGCGGGCTCCTGCCCGGGGCACCTCGCACGGTCGATCTCGACGTCTGCAACGACTCGGCCTCGGCTGCTCACTTCGTGCTCGCTGCTCCCAGCGCCGGCGATCTGGGCCCCTTGGTCGATGTGACCATCGAGGACCACTGGACCGGCACGCTCGACCAGCTTTCGCAGCCGGTCACCGTCGACGACGGGGTGCTCGGGCCCGGTGAGCGTCGCAGCTACGAGCTGACCGTCGGACTGAGCCGACGTGCCGACAACCGTTCGGCCAACCGGGCCTTCTCGATGCAGTTCGTGCTGGTGCGGTCGACCGCTGTCCTCGACGACGTCGTCGTGCGGCCCGGCGAGACGGCGGACGACGGTGAGCCGACCCTGCGCGTGACCAGTCGGGGGGCGGTCGACGGCCCGCTGCCCCACACCGGTGCCGATGCGCTGCGCATCGCTGCCGTGGCACTCGTCGCCATCGTCGCAGGCATGTGGCTCCGGACCTACGCCGGTCGCCGCAGCTGACGGTCGACCTCCCGGTCTGACCGGACGCGCGCACCTTCGACGTCCCCGCGCCACGCAGCGAGATCGACGCGCCGCCTGAGTCGGTTGCCTCAGCCGCAGAGGGCGTCGGCGGCGTTGTCGACGGACACGGCGGCTTCGGTGTAGGACGCCACGGCCTGTCCGTAGTCGAGCTGGTCGACCCGGGTCAGGTCGTAGCCGGCGCCGGCCAGCTCGTCGCGCAGGTCCTCCACGGCGTCGGCGTAGCGCTGAGCCTGGTTCCGGACCTCGTCGGGCGCGGCGTCGGCGATGCGGTCGACGCCGACGGCCAGGTCGGCGAAGGCGTCGCGCATCTCGCCCGGGCTGGCGACCTGCAGCTCCTCGAACGGGTCGTCGTCGCGCAGGTCCTCCACCGCCTCGCAGAACGCCGCCACGTCCCCGTCACCGCTGTCGTCGCCGCACCCGCTGAGCAGACCGACCAGCACGAGCGCCCCGCCGAGCTTCTGGGCCGCGAGGAGCGACGCCGGAGGCGTGCTCCGCGGCCCAGAACGATTTCTCGGGCTCACGGGAGGCGCTGGAAGAACAGCAGCGACAGGGCGGCGCTGATCAGGACGAGCACGACGGCGTAGCCGGCGAAGCGCTCGGTGATCTCCTGCTCCTCGGTGTCGAAGCCGACGGAGGAGCCGATGTCCTCGTACACGCTCTGGAGCTCGCCCAGGGACTCGGCGGAGAAGAACTGCCCGCCGGTGCGCTCGGCGATGAGGCGCAGCGGTTCGCGGTCGACCGGCACCGGCTGGATCTCGCCGTCGATGACGATGGTGCCCCGGTCGGTGCCGAAGGCGATGGTGGACACCGGGACCTCGGCCTCGACCGCGGCCTCGGCACCGTCGACGTCGGGACGGCCGACCGTGGTCTTGCCGTCGGTCATGACCACCATCCGGGCCGGAACCGGCTCGGCCTCCTCGCCCTCTTCGCCCGGGTCGGTGAACGTCGGTGCGGTGGCGATGGCATCGAGGCCGGCGAAGATCGCCTCGCCGATGGCGGTGGCCGGACCGAGCTCCAGGGTCTGGATGGCGGCCCGCACCGGCTGGCGGTCCGTGGTGGGCGTGACCCGGACCCGGGCGACGCCGTCGAAGCTGACCAGGCCCACGTTGATCTGGGGTGGCAGCTCCTCGATGAAGGACAGGGCCGCCTGCTGGGCGGCCTCGATGCGCGACGGCGCCACGTCGGTGGCCTCCATCGACAGCGACGTGTCGATGGCCAGCACGACCGTGGCCCGCTCCTTGGGCACCTGGACCTCGTCGGCGGGGCGGGCCCAGGCCAGGACCATGGACGTGATCGCCAGGAGGAAGGCGGCGGCGGCCACGTGGCGGCGCCACCCCGGGCGTCCGGGGGCCACCGTCTCGAGCAGCGGCAGGTTGGTGAACCGGACGGTGTAGCGCCGTCGCAGGAACGTCATGGCGACGTACGCGGCCACGAGCGCGAGCACGGCGAGCAGGCCCCACAGCCGGGTGGGGGCGAGGAAGGCGTCGGGCAAGCTCATCTGACGGCCGCCATGGCCCGTCGGGCCTGCACGAACCGGGCGACGTCGATGACCCAGTCGCGGTCGGTGCGCAGCTGGAGGTGCCCGACACCGGCGCTTCGCAGCTCGTCTGCGATGTGCCGGCGCTGCTCGGTGGCGGCGGCCGCGTAGCGGTCACGCACGCGTCGATTGGTGGGGACCTCGCGGGTGCGGCCCGTCTCCGGGTCGACCAGGGTCAGCACCCCGACCGACGGCAGCTCCAGCTCGCGGGGGTCCACGATCTCGATGGCGACGACGTCGTGGCGGGCGGTGAGGCCGCGCAGGGCGCGAGCCCAGCCATCGGTGGACAGGAAGTCGGACACGACGACGATGAGGCCTCGACGTCGTGGCGGGACGATCAGGTGCCCGAGCGCAGCGCCGAGGTCGGTCGTGCCGCCGGCGTGGCGCTCCGAGCCGCCGAGGCGCGTGCCCGGCCGTGCGCCGGTGAGGAGGCCGTGCAGCACGGCGAGGAGGTGCTCGCGCCCGGGCTTGGCCGGGATCACGGTGGTGCCGTCCGGGTCGACGACGACCGCGCCTAACCGGTTGCCGGTGCGCGCCGTCAGGAAGCCGATGGCGCCGACCGCCTCGACGGCCAGGCCGGCCTTGGTGGTGCGGGCGGTGCCGAAGTCGAGGCTGGGGGAGCGGTCGACCAGGACCCACGTCTCCAGCTCGCGGTCGGCGATGGACTCGCGCACGTGGGTGTCCATCGACCGGGCCGACACGTTCCAGTCGATGCGACGCACGTCGTCGCCGGGGACGTAGGGGCGCGTCTCGCCCGTCTCGGAGCCGTGGCCCGGGACCAGGCCGCGGTAGTCGCCGTGGAGCAGGCCGTCGAGGCGCCGGTTCACGTCGAGCTCGAGGCGGCGCAGGACCTCGGCCGCCTCGGTGTGGACCGTGGCGCTCACCCGGCCGCCCACTCGCTGGCGTCGCCCTCCGGCGGGCTGGCGGGCGGGCTGCCGGCCACGTGCGGGGCGGGGACGGTGGACAGCAGGCGGGCGAGCACGTGCTCGACGCCCACGCCCTGGGCGAGGGACTCGTACGACAGGACGAGGCGGTGGCGCAGGACGTCGGGTGCGACGTCGAACACGTCCTGGGGCACGACGTAGGAGCGCTGCCGCAGCAGGGCCAGCGCCCGGCCCGCGGCCACGAGGCCGAGGGTGGCGCGCGGCGACGCGCCGTAGGAGAGGTACTCGACGAGGTCGGGCAGGCCGTAGCGGGCCGGATCGCGCGTGGCCTGGACCAGGTCGACGGCGTACTGGAGCGTGCCGTGGTCCACGGAGACGGCGTCGGCGGCGTCCTGCAGGCGCAGCAGCGCGCCCGTGTCGAGGGCGCGCTCGGCCTGGGGCGGGTCGATGCCGTGGCGCAGCACGATCTCGGACTCCTCGGCGGGGGAGGGGTACTCGATCAGGATCTTCATGAGGAAGCGGTCGCGCTGGGCCTCGGGCAGCGGGTAGACGCCCTCGGACTCGATCGGGTTCTGCGTGGCCATCACCAGGAACGGGCGGGGTACCTCGTGGGTCTCACCGCCGAGCGACACCTGCTTCTCGGCCATGACCTCGAGCAGCGCGGACTGGACCTTGGCCGGGGCCCGGTTGATCTCGTCGGCGAGGAGGAAGTTCACGAACACGGGGCCGAGCTCGACGTCGAAGCGCTCGGACGACTGGCGCCACACGCGCGTGCCGGTGATGTCGGCGGGGAGGAGGTCGGGGGTGAACTGGATGCGGGCGAAGCTGCCCCCGACGACGGTGGCCAGGGTCTCCATGGCGAGCGTCTTGGCCAGGCCCGGCACGCCCTCGAGCAGCAGGTGGCCCTTGGCGAGCAGCCCCACGAGCAGGCGCTCGAGCACGCGGTCCTGACCGACGATGACCCGCTTGACCGCCTGGGTCACGGCCTGGACCTCGGCGGCGGGATGGGCGTGGGAGTCGCTCTGCACCCCTCTGAGGCTAGAGGCGGGTCGGCGATAGGCTCGCTCGCCCATGGAGATCCTCCTGCTCATCGCCGCCGTCGTCGTCCTGGTCGGAGGTGTCGCCGTCGTCCTGGTCAACCGGAGGGACACCGGCGCCCCCGGCATCGAGCCCCCGGACCGCTCTGGCCGCCAGGTCCCCGGGCCCGGCACCGAGGGCACGCCCATCCTCGATGGCGACCGACCGGGCGGTGAGGTCCGCGACGCCGGCACCAGCGACATCGGCATCGACGGAGGCACTCGGGAGACCGCCGAGGGCCCGGCCGGGACGGACCCGGTCGAGGCCGGCGGCATCGAGACCCACCACGAGGACCAGCCGGTGGTGCGGCCCACGTTCCGCGACCGGCTCACCAAGGCCCGCGCCACCTTCTCGGGCTACCTCGGCTCGCTGCTGTCCCGCTCGGACATCACGGAGGAGACGTGGGAGGAGCTGGAGGAGGCCCTCATCCGCGCCGACGTCGGCGTCGGGCTCACCACCCAGCTGCTCGAGGAGCTGCGGGCGACGGTCAAGGCCGAGGGCATCACCGAGCCCCAGGCCCTGGTCGATGCGCTGAAGGCCCAGCTCACCGCCGAGCTCGAGGAGGGGGACCGCACCCTCACCTACGAGCCGGGCAACCCCAACGTGTGGCTCTTCGTGGGCGTCAACGGCGTCGGCAAGACCACCTCCATCGGCAAGGTGGGCAAGCAGCAGGTGTCCGAGGGCCGGTCGGTGATCATGGCCGCCGGCGACACCTTCCGCGCCGCCGCCGCCGAGCAGCTCGAGACCTGGGCGGACCGGGCCGGCGCCGAGTTCCACCGGGGCGCCGAGGGCGGCGACCCGTCGTCGGTCATCTTCGACGCCATCGCCAAGGCCGGGGCCCGCGACATCGACCTCGTCCTCGCCGACACCGCCGGTCGCCTCCACACCAAGTCGAACCTCATGGAGGAGCTGTCGAAGGTGCGCCGGGTCGCCGACCGCGATCCCGGCAACGTCACCGAGGTCCTGCTCGTGCTCGACGCCACCACCGGCCAGAACGGCCTGCAGCAGGCCAAGCAGTTCACCGAGGCCACGCAGTGCACCGGCGTGGTGCTCACCAAGCTCGACGGCTCGGCCAAGGGCGGCATCGCCCTCGCCATCGCCCTCGACGAGGAGATGGGCGGCCTCGGCCTGCCGATCAAGCTGGTCGGCCTCGGGGAGTCCGCCGACGACCTCATCCCCTTCGACCCGGCCGCCTTCGTCGACGCCCTCCTCACGCCGTGATCTTCCTCCTCTGGAGCCTGCTCACGCTGCCGGTCAAGCTCGTGCTCGGCGCGGTGAAGCTGGTCCTGCGCGTCCTCGGGTTCATCGGGCTCAGCCGCATCGCCGCGTTCGGCGCCGGCGTCGGCGTCGGCGTGGCGATGGCCCCCAAGCCGGCGGCGCAGCTGCGCAACGGCGTGGCCGCCCAGGAGGAGGCCAAGGCCGCTCGCGGCGGCGACATCGGCGCCACGGTCCGCCACGAGCTGGCCACCTCACCGCGGACCTGGCACCTGCCCCAACCCGGCGTGACGGTGCAGGGGGACCGGGTCGTGCTCACCGGCACCGTGCCCCACGACGACGCCCGCCTCACCCTGATCCGCACGGCCGGCTCCGTCACCGGCGTCCGGGCCGTGGACGACCACCTCACGATCGAACCCACCACCCCGTAGGATCGACACCTCATGTTCGAGGCACTCAGCGACCGGTTCGACGGCATCTTCGCCCGCATCAAGGGCAAGGGGAAGCTCCGCGAGGAGGACGTCGACGAGACCCTCCGGGAGATCCGCCTCGCCCTGCTCGAGGCCGACGTCAACTTCCAGGTCGTCAAGAACCTGGTGGCCCGCATCCGCGAGCGCGTCGTGGGCATCGAGGTCAGCCAGGCGCTGAACCCTGCCCAGCAGGTCATCAAGATCGTCAACGAGGAGCTCGTCGAGTCCCTTGGCGGCGAGACGATCAAGATCAGCTACGCGTCGAAGCCGCCCACCGTGGTGCTCATGGCCGGCCTCCAGGGCTCGGGCAAGACCACCAACTCCGCCAAGCTCGCCCGCTGGTTCAAGGCCCAGGGCCGCAACCCGCTGCTCGTCGGCGCCGACCTCCAGCGCCCGGCCGCCGTCCAGCAGCTGCGCACGCTGGCGGAGCAGGTCGGGGTCCCGGTGTACTCCGCGGACGACGAGATCGTGGCCGGCGGCCAGGGCGACCCGGTCGACGTGGCCAAGGCCTGCATCGACGAGGCCCGCCGCCTCGGCAAGGACGTGGTCATCGTCGACACGGCCGGTCGCCTCGCCATCGACGCCGAGCTCATGGAGCAGGTCCGCCAGATCTCCGAGGCGACCGCCCCCGACTACACCTTCCTCGTCGTCGACGCCATGACGGGTCAGGACGCCGTCACGGTCGCGGAGAGCTTCAACGAGACCCTGGCCCTCGACGGCGTCATCCTGACCAAGCTCGACGGCGACGCCCGCGGCGGTGCCGCCCTGTCGGTGAAGGAGGTCGTCGGCAAGCCCATCGCCTTCGCCTCCACCGGCGAGAAGCTCGACGACTTCGACCTGTTCCACCCCGACCGCCTCGCCGGACGGATCCTGGGCATGGGCGACGTCCTCACCCTCATCGAGAAGGCCGAGTCGGTCTACGAGGAGAAGGAGGCCGAAGCCGCTGCCCAGAAGCTGATGGAGGGGCAGTTCACCTTCGACGACTTCCTCGACCAGATGGCCCAGATCAAGAAGATGGGCTCGATCTCCAGCCTCCTCGGGATGATGCCGGGCATCCCCAAGGAAGTGAAGAACGTCAACATCGACGACAAGGAGCTGAACCGCATCGAGGGGATGATCCACTCGATGACGCGGGCCGAGCGCAACGATCCCACCATCATCGACGGCTCCCGCCGGGCCCGCATCGCCGAGGGCTCGGGCACCGACGTCGGCCAGGTCTCCCAGCTGGTGAAGCAGTTCATGGAGATGCAGAAGATGATCAAGTCCATGCCGGGCATGGGCAACCGGGTGGCCAAGCGCAAGAAGAAGAAGGGCAAGAAGGGCGGCGGTCGCGTCACCCCGAAGGGCCCCGCCACCGTCCCCTCCGGCAAGCAGGGCTTCACCCTCCCCGGCCTCGACGGCTGACTTCTGGCAGCGGCTACGGAACAGATCGGACGGCACCCTCCGCCGAGGTCACGGCGCCTCGGAGACCGTCGGGTAGCTGCCTGTCGCCGAGTCGGTCTGCCGGTAGGTACCGGAGGTCAACGAGATGAGGATGGGCGGACCGTCGCTGCGCCCGCAGAGGAGGTGGGTGGCGTCGTACCAGCCGGTGCAGAACAGACCGGCACCGAGCTCGCGGTCAGGGTCTGCCACCGGGACCGACTCGTCGGACTGCTCCTGGCCGTTGGTGTCGTAGGCCCGGATTCGCAGCATGGGGGCGAAGTCTTCGTCGAACCCTGCGTCGACCACGCGGATCTGCCCGTCGACGGTCGTGAGTGTGGGTCGGCTGTCGACGGCGACCTCGACGACCCATGCGGGGTCGGCTTCGCCGGGGCTCCAGCGGGCGAGCAGCACGAGCGACTCCGAGGCGAAGAGCCCGATCACATCACCGTCGGGCAGCACCGCTGCGCCGAGGTGCGCGGACTCCCATGCCGGTCGGCGGACCACGGTGCTCCGGGTGCCGTCCGCGATGTCGATGAGGGCGAGCTCCTCGAAGGTGTCGTCGGGTCCGACGCCGCCGTAGGACTCGGCGACGAGCGCGACCGGGACCCCGTCGAGAACTGTTGCGTCGAGGAGGCGGGTGCTGCGGGCGTCGGGGCTGACCGGTAGGGCCCGCTCCTCCCCGGAGAGCCATGCAGTCGGGGTGCCCTCGGGAGTCGGTGGGTACTCGGTGAACGTCGTGGATGCGGGCTGGTGGACCACGATGTCGGATCCGATGGCGTAGGCGACTGCGGCGTCCTCGCTGGCGATGCGTTGCGATCCGCCGCCGTCGTGCAGGGTGACGCCGTCGGGCGACGCGGCCACGTACCGGATCGACCCTGCCGCTCGCTCGAGTGCGTCCTGGGCGTCCTGCCCGCCATCGGGTGCGGTGGTGGTGGACGACGGGGCGGCACCGGTTCCGTCGGAGTGGAGCTGGTCGATGCCGAGGTCAGAGGACAACCACAGCAGGGACCCGTCGACGCGCAGTCGGGGGTCGGACGTCAGCGACAGCAGGAGGCCACCGCCGACCACGCCGCCGTTGCATGGCATGCCGTCGGGGTCGAGGCCATCGACTGCCAGGGCGTCGCCGTCGACTGACCACTCCAGGGGCTGGGAGCAGCCGAAGATCTCCAAGCTGCCGGTCCCGTCCGGGTCGAACGTCACCGCCGGGGCTTCTTGTTCACCTTCGGCCGCCGGGGTGGATGCGGACCAGCGGCCCTCGAGCGTGGTCGCGCTCGGCGCCTCGCCCAGGCGGTCGAATCGCTGGAAGGCCACGAAGTCGTCGCCCGCCGTCAGCTTCAGCGTCTCCGAGCCGTCGTCGAACCGGCCGACCCTCGGGTCGTTCTCGAGCAGCTCTGTCAGGCCACCGGGCTGGTTGTCGCAAGCCACGTTGCCCATCGGTTCCAGTGACGTGACCAGCCGGGTGCCGTCGAGCTCCCAGTCCCCGTTGATCGGTCGGCAGCCGTCGATCCCGCCGAGCCTGCCGTCGTCGTCGAACTGGAGGAACGCCGGCGGACTGGGTGCCACGATCACCTCGCTGTACGCGAAGGCCACCCACCGGTCCGCGACCAGTTCGTCGACCGTCACGGCACCGTCCTCGATCGTACCGACGGAGTCCACTTCCTGGCTGTCGTCGCCGAACCCGGCGACAAAGCCCACCACGCCCAGCACCACGACCGCCGCCACCGCAGCGAGCCGGCCGGTCCGGCGGTGCCGCACCCGGCGAGCGATGTCGCGGTGGTCGAAGCGCACCGGACCGTCGGCGGCGTCGTTCAGCAGATCCTCGAGCCGACTCATCGGACCGGCACCTCCTCGTCCTCGACGAGCCCCACGGTTCGCAGCCGCGCCAGGGCCTGGTGCGTCGTTGCCTTCACGGTTCCCTCCGCGCATTCGAGCAGCGCAGCTGTTGCGGCGACGTCGTAGCCAAGGAAGAACCGGGCCACGATCACCGACCGCTGCCGGTCGGGCAGCGCCGAGACCGCCTCGCGAACAGCCACGGCGGCAGCCCGGTCCTCTTCGACCGTGAACTCGTTGCGGTCCGCTCGCCGGTTCGCTCGCCACTCCGCCTGGCGGCGGCGGTGCCACGAGCCGGCCAGGTTCAGACCAACCCGCACCGCCCACGCTTCCGGTACATCCAGCTGGGACACCCGGTCCCAGCGCTGCCACACCCGCACCAGCGCCTCCTGGGCGAGCTCCTCCGCGACCGCTCGCCGCCCGGTCGCCAACGCGAGCGCGCCGACCAGACGGCCGCGCACGGCGTCGCAGAACTCCTCCGGTCCGTCAGCTCCCATCACGAACAACACGCATCAGCACGCCGATCGGTTTAGTGGCCCGGCCGTCGCCGTGTTCCGCCGTCGCTGCCAGAATCCCGCAGGTTGCTTCGCGGGGCACCGACCACGCACACTGGTCGACTGTGCCTGCCGCCTCCCCGGCGCGCCGGCAGACCCGAACGCATCCCCTGGACCCAGAGAAGAGACACCGTGGCCGTCAAGCTCCGCCTCATGCGGATGGGCAAGAAGAAGCAGCCCACCTACCGCATCGTCGCCGCCGACTCCCGTTCGCCCCGCGACGGTCGGTTCATCGAGATCATCGGGCACTACGACGCCCGTCGTGACCCGTCGGTGATCAAGGTCGACAACGAGCGTGCCGTGCACTGGCTCCAGAACGGCGCCCAGCCCACCGAGACCGTCGGCAAGCTGCTGACGCTGTCCGGTGCGATGGCCCAGCTCAAGGGCGAGCCCATGCCCGAGGGTGCCGAGCAGTTCGACAAGAACGCCGCACCGGCCGAAGCCGAAGTCGCCGCCGGCGCCGAATCGTGAGCGACGTCGACACCGAGCTGGCCCCGACCGCCGCTGCGGTCTGCGAGTACATCTGCCGCTCCATCGTCTCCCAGCCCGACGAGGTGTCGGTCGAGGTCGACGGTGACGACGAGCGCGTCGAGCTGACCGTCACGGTCGGCGACGGCGACACCGGTCGCGTCATCGGACGCCGGGGCCGCACCGCCCAGGCCATCCGCGCCGTCGTGCGCGCCGCGGCCGCCAAGGACGGCGTCGAGGTCGACGTGGAGTTCGCCGACTAGATCGGAGTGTGCTCGCTCCGCTGCGCGCACTCCCACGTCCACGGAGGCCCCTTGCCCGAATCCGGTCGCTCCGCTGGCGCTCCGCTACCCGAGCTCCTCGAGGTCGGGACCATCGCCAAGCCCCACGGGCTCAAGGGCGAGGTCATCGTCGCCCTCCTCACCGACCGCGAGGACCGGCTGGCCGCCGGCTCCGTGCTGCAGACCGATCGCGGTCCGCTCACGGTCGTGGAGGCCCACCCGCACCAGCACCGTTGGCGCGTCCGCTTCGAGGGCTTCGCCACGCGCGAGGACGTGGACCCCCTGCACGGGCTGGTCCTGCGAGCCGAGCCCGTCGACGACCCCGACGTCTGGTTCGTGCACGAGTTGATCGGGTTGCCCGTCGTGCTCACCGACGGCACCGAGGTCGGCACCTGCACCGCGATCATCGACAACCCGGCCCACGACCTCGTCGAGCTCGACGACGGACGGCTGGTGCCGCTGCCCTTCGTCGTCGACGTGGGCGACGTCATCGAGATCGATCCGCCCGAGGGCCTGCTGGACCTGGCGTGAGCGAGCCGGCCGAGGCCCTGCGGATCGACGTCTTCACGATCTTCCCCGAGATCGTGGAGGGCTTCGCGTCCCAGAGCCTGCTCGGCAAGGCCCGCGAGCGCGGCCTGCTCGACGTGCGCACCCGGGACCTGCGGGCCCACACCACCGACGTGCACCGCACGGTCGACGATGCGCCCTTCGGTGGGGGCGCCGGCATGGTGCTGATGCCCGACCCGCTCGTGACCGCCATCGAGGCGGCCGACCCGCCCCGGCCCCTGTTCCTGCTCGGCCCCGGTGGACGTCGCTTCGACCAGGAGACCGCCCGGGAGCTGTCGGCATCGGGCGGGTTCTCACTGCTCTGCGGTCGCTACGAGGGCGTGGACCAGCGCGTGGTCGACGGTTGGTGCGACGGTGAGCTGTCGATCGGCGACTACGTGCTCGCCGGCGGCGAGGTCGCGGCCATGGTGGTGATCGAGGCCGTCGGTCGCCTGGTGCCGGGGGTGATGGGCAACGCAGAGAGCAGCACCGAGGAGTCGTTCTCGTCCGGGTTGCTCGAGTACCCCCAGTACACGCGCCCCGCCGACTTCCGCGGCCGGGAGGTGCCCGAGGTCCTGCGCTCCGGCGACCACGGCCGCATCGCCCGCTGGCGCCACGCCCAGTCGCTCGTGCGCACGGCGGTGTCCCGTCCCGACATGCTGGCGGCCCGACCCCTCACGCCCGAGGACGAATCCGTGCTCGGCGAGTTCCACCTGCTGGCCCAGGTGCGCACGCTCATCCCGGACCCCGACACCCACCGCTAGGAGCCGTGCTCGGGTTGGTCGGGGGCGGGGCGGCAGCCCTACACTGACTCGTTCGCTGCCGGCACCGCCGCGCGCACACGCCCGTACGAATCTGCCCCAGGACGCCACCATGCACCAGACCGACCTCGTCGATCTCGCCAACCTCCGAGACGACATCCCCGAATTCGCCCCCGGCGACACGGTGAACGTCCACGTCCGCGTGGTCGAGGGCAACAAGGAGCGCGTCCAGCAGTTCAAGGGCGTCGTCATCAAGCGCCAGGGCGCCGGCGTGCGCGAGACCTACACGGTCCGCAAGCTCTCCAACGGCGTCGGCGTCGAGCGCACCTTCCCGCTCCACACCCCCACGGTCGCCAAGATCGAGGTCGTCATCCGTGGCGACGTCCGTCGGGCCAAGCTCTACTACCTGCGCGATCGCGTGGGGAAGCGGGCCAAGGTCAAGGAGAAGCGCGACTTCTGATCGCGCCGTGATCAACGCAGCAGCGTGATCGACTGGCAGGGCGTCGACGTCTCGGAGCGAGCTCGCGACGAGGACGTGGACGAGCTCCCCGCCCTCCGTCGCCCCGAGGCCGAACCCGGTCCGGGCCGCCTGCTGCTCGAGATCCCGCTCCTGCTGATCGGGGCCGCGGTCATCGCGCTCGTCGTCAAGGCGTTCCTGGCCCAGGCCTTCTTCATCCCGTCGGAGTCGATGGAGCCCCAGCTCGCCACCGGCGACCGGGTCGTGGTGTCGCGGCTGTCCTACGAGCTGCACGAACCCCGGCGCGGCGACGTGGTGGTGTTCGACGACCCGGCCCAGCCCGAGGTCGTCGACGAGTCGCTGCTGCCGGTGCGCCTCGGCCGTGAGGCGCTGGAGGCGCTCGGCCTCATCGAGCCGCGGGGCCGGGAGCTGATCAAGCGGGTGGTGGCCCTGCCGGGCGAGACGGTGTGGGGCCAGGACGGCCGGGTCGTCATCGACGGGCGCACCCTGCTCGAGCCGTACCTGTCCGCCGAGGCGATCACCGACGACTTCGCGCCGGTCCGCGTGCCCGAGGACCACGTCTTCGTGATGGGCGACAGCCGGCGCAACAGCAAGGACAGCCGCCGGTTCGGGCCGGTGCCCGAGGAGCTGGTGGTCGGTCGGGCCATCGCCCGGGTGTGGCCGCCGGGACGCATCGCCCACCTGTGACCGGGGCCAGACATCGGGGTTCTCGTCGGTGGGGCCGGGTTACGGTGTCGCTGTGAGCGCCGACGACCTCGAGGCCTACGAAGCCGACATCGAGCTCCAGCTGTACCGCGAGTACAAAGACGTCAGCCCCACGTTCACCTACGTGGTGGAGACCGAGCGCCGCTTCTACCTGGCCAACGAGGTTCAGCGCACCGTGCGCGACGCCGGCGGCACCCCCTTCGTCGAGCTCGAGCTGCGCGACGCCTGGGTGTGGGACATGTACCGCTCCAGCCGCTTCGTGTCCCGGGTCCAGGTCGTGACGTTCAAGGACGTCAACATCGAAGAGCTCCCCAAGGCCGACATCGACCTCGAGTCGTTCCGCAAGGGCCCCAGCTAGGACCCGGCCCGTGACCGTCGCCCGCCAGAAGCTCGGTGCCCACGGCGAGCGCCTCGCGGCCCGCCGGTACGAGGCCGACGGCTACGAGGTCGTGGCCCGCAACTGGCGCTGCGGCGACGGCGAGCTCGACCTCGTCCTCCGCCGCAACGACGTGCTCGTGTTCGCCGAGGTGAAGACCCGCACGTCCGATCGCTTCGGGCACCCGGCCGAGGCCGTCACCGTCACCAAGCAGCGCCGCATCCGCGGGTTGGCCCAGCGGTTCTGCGCCGAGACGGGCAACCGGGCCCGGGTCCTGCGCTTCGACGTGGTCAGCGTGCTGCGCGGCCAGGTGGAGCGCTACGAGGGCTGCTTCTGAGCCCGAGCTAGCCGAAGGCCGGCGTCGGGAGCGCCAGCGAGCAGGCGGCAGCGTTGCGAGGGCCGAACGGCCCGCAGGGGCCGGAGCCTGAGCTAGCCGAAAAGGGCCCAGAGCACGAGCAGCACGGCGACGATGAGGCCGGCGGCCACGAAGACGAGATCGCTGCGACGGTGCTTCTGGGGGCGGTAGGGGTTGAGGCCCATGGTCGAACACTAGGTTCCCGAGCCATGGAAACCCTTCAGGTCGAGCGCGACGGCGGCATCGTCACCGTCACGCTGAACAAGCCCCAGAAGAAGAACGCCGTCGACCCCGCGCAGTGGACCGAGATGGCACGCATCTGGGACGAGATCGCCCGCAACCCGCGGCGTGACCGGGCCGTGATCGTCACTGGCGCGGGTGGCGACTTCTGCTCGGGTGCCGACCTGTGGCTTCCGCCGGGCGAGGAGCCGCCTCACCAGATGACCGCCATGCGCAGCGTGGCCAAGGCGATCCAGGGTCTCCACGATCTGCCCCAGCCGACCATCGCCAAGGTGCCCGGCGTCGCCGCCGGTGCCGGCTTCTCCCTCGCGCTCGGATGTGACCTGGTGGTCGCCGGTGAGGCCGCTCGCTTCTCGATGATCTTCGCCAAGCGCGGCTTGGCCCTGGACGGCGGCGCATCGTGGCTGCTGCCCCGGCTCCTTCCGCTGCACAAGGCCAAGGAGCTCGCGTTCTTCGCCGACATGCTGTCGGCCGAGCAGGCCGAGGACTTCGGGCTGGTCAACCACGTCGTGCCCGACGGCGACCTCGACGGCTTCGTCGCCGACTGGGCGGAGCGCCTCGCCGGAGGCCCGCCGATCGCGCTCGGCCTGACGAAGCGGCTCCTGAACGACTCGTACTCCCGCACCCTGCAGGAGGCCCTCGAAGCCGAAGGCATGGCCCAGTCGATCACGCTGGCGTCGAAGGACACTGCGGAGGCGATCGCCAGCTTCATGGAGAAGCGGGAACCGACCTTCCACGGGCGCTAGCCACGGGGTTCCTGTCGGCGACCCTGATGTAGGGTCTCGTATCGACCGGTTCGTCCGGTCCGCTCGATGCGCCGGCGCACGGCCGTCCACTCCGCACTGCTGGAGGGACCTCCGTGCTCGCATCCGTCCCGGCCGCCACGCTCCTCGGCGTCACCGGCCACCCCGTCCAGGTCGAGGTGTACGTCGGCAACGGCCTGCCCTCGCTTTCCATCGTCGGCCTGCCCGACGCGTCCTGCCGCGAGGCACGTGACCGCGTTCGGGCGGCCGTGCTGTCGAGCGACCTCGACTGGCCACCGCGCCGCATCACGGTGAACCTGGCGCCCTCCGCGCTCCACAAGCTCGGCACCGGGCTCGACCTCGCGCTCGCCGTCGGGGTGCTCGTCGCCACCGGCACCGTCCCGGCCGAGGCCGTGGCGCGCTGGGCGTTCCTCGGTGAGCTCGGCCTCGACGGGTCCGTGCGCAGCGTCCGCGGCATGGTCCCGCTGGTCGCCGGCGTGCGCGATCGGGTCGACGGCGTCGTCGTGGCACCGGCCGCAGCGGCCGAAGCCGGCGTCATCCCGGGCCTCGAGGTGCGCTGTGCCTCCACGCTCACCGAGCTGGTCGCCGCGCTCCGCGTCGAGCGTCCCTGGCCCGACCCGCCCGACGCGCCGGTCGTGGAGGAGCCACCCCCGCCGGACATCGCCGACGTGCGCGGGCAGGCCCTGGGGCGCCGCGCCATGGAGATCGCCGCCGCCGGTGGCCACCACGTGCTGCTCGCCGGCCCGCCGGGGTCGGGCAAGACGCTGCTGGCCACCCGGCTGCCCGGGCTGCTGCCCGACCTGGACGACGACGTCGCCCTCGAGGTGACCCAGATCCACTCGGCCGCCGGCGCCACGCCCTCCACCGGCCTGGTCCGTCGGCCCCCGTTCCGCGCCCCGCACCACACCGCCTCGGCCGTGGCCCTCATCGGCGGCGGCACGGTGGCGATGCGGCCCGGCGAGGTGTCCTGCGCCCACGGCGGGGTCCTCTTCTGCGACGAGCTGGGCGAGTTCCCGCCGTCGGTGCTCGACGCGCTCCGCCAACCCCTCGAGGACGGCGTGGTCCGGGTCAGTCGGGCCCGGGCGTCGGTCACGTACCCGGCCCGGTTCCAGCTGGTGGCGGCGACCAACCCCTGCCCCTGCGGGCCGGCGCCGGGCGGGTGCCGCTGCTCGGAGAACTCCCGGGGGCGGTACCTGCGGCGGCTCTCGGGACCCCTGCTCGACCGCTTCGACCTGCGCGTCGAGATCGACCGCCCCGAACCGGGGGACCTGCTCGGCGGGGAACCGGGCGAGCCGACCGCGGTCGTCGCCGGTCGGGTGCGCCGCGCACGTGCTCGAGCCGCCGAGCGCGGCGTCGCCTGCAACGCCCTGCTCCCGGCCCCGAAGCTGGAGCGGTGGGCGCCGCTCACCGCATCGGCTCGTCGGCTGCTGGAGGCGCTGATGCGCGACGGCCGCCTGTCCGGCCGGGGCGTGGAGCGCATCCGCCGGGTCGCCCGCACGGCCGCCGACCTCGATGGTCGCGACGGCCCGCTCGACGACGAGCAGGTCGCCATCGCCCTCGCCCTGCGCTCCAGCGCCGGCACCGCGGCGCTGGGGGTGGCGTCGTGAGCCGGGTCGGGTCCGGCGACGACGAGCGCGCCGCGCTCGCCACCATGCTCGGCCTGCCCGGCATGGGTCCGGCCCGCCTCACCGCGGTCGTGGACCGAGCCGGGAGCGCGGTGGCGGCTTGGGAGCTCGTGCGGCGCGGTGACCTCGCCGGCATCGACCTCCGCATCGTCCAGAGGCGCGCCGAGCTGGTCGACCGCTGGGTGCAGGCCGCCCGGGGGCTCGACCCGGCCGAGGTGCTCGACCGGCACCGGGCCGCCGGCGTCGAGGTGCTGCTGCCCGCCGATGCGGCCTGGCCGTCGACGCTCGCCGCCGACCCGGAGCCGCCGCGCGTGCTGTTCGTGCGGGGCGACGTCGCGCTGCTCGAGCGACCGGGCGTCGCGGTGGTCGGCACCAGGCGGTGCACCGCCGGCGGGGCCCAGGTCGCCGGTCGCTTCGGCGCCGGCCTGGCCGATGCCGGCCTCACCGTCGTCTCGGGGCTCGCACTCGGGGTCGACGGGGCTGCCCACCGAGGTGCGCTCGGTGCCGGCGGCATCCCGGTCGGCGTCGTCGGCAGCGGCCTCGACGTGGTCTATCCGGCCCGGCACCGCCGGCTGTGGGCCGACGTGGCCGAGCACGGCGTGCTCGTGGGGGAGGCGCCGCTCGGCGCGGCGCCGGAGCGGTGGCGCTTCCCGGCACGGAATCGGATCATCGCCGCGCTGTCGCTCGCCGTCGTGGTCGTGGAGTCCGGTGCCCGGGGCGGGTCGATCACCACCGCCGAGGAGGCCACGACGCGGGACGTCCCCGTGCTCGCCGTGCCCGGATCGGTCCTGGCCGAGCAGTCCGTCGGCACGAACCAGCTGCTGTTCGACGGCTCCGGCATCGCGCGGGACGTCCCCGATGTGCTCGCCGCCCTTGGCGTGCAGGTGCCGGTCGGGACGCCCCGACTCTTCGACGACCTCCCGGATGCTGGGCTCTCGGATGACGGGTTCCCGGGTGATGGGCCGGCCTCGGGTGGGGGAGCGGTCGGGGCCGTCGCCGCCGTCCTGTCCGCCGTGCCGGCGAGCGTCGAGCGCGTGGCCGCCGCCGCCGACGTGAGCGTCACCGACGCCGTGACCGCGCTCGCCCGGCTCGAGGCGTCGGGTGCGGTGTGCCGGGTTCCCGGAGGCTACGAGCGGGTGGCGGTACCGTGACGGGATGGCGTGGCAGGTGGAGCAGTTCGGGGCGTCCCTCACCGACGCCGCCGCGTCCACGGCCCGGGCCTACGAATCCGACGTGGCCGCCTTCGTCGACTTCGCCGACCGGATGGGCATCGACGACCCGGCTGACGTCACCCGGCTCCACCTCCGACGCTGGGTCGCGCAGCTCGCGACGCGGGACCTCGCCCGGGCCACGATCGCCCGTCGGGTCGCCGCCCTGCGCCGCTACTTCGGCTGGCTGGCCCGCCGCGGCGTCGTCGCCGCCGACCCCACCGTCGGGCTGCGCGCCCCGGCCGGTGGCAGCCGGCTGCCGCGCGTGCTGCGCCAGGACGAGCTCGACGCGCTGCTGGACCAGCCGCCGGCGGCCATCGACGACGATCCGCCGCACCGCCGCCTGCGAGACGACGCGGTCATCGAGCTGCTGTACGGCAGCGGCCTGCGCGTGGCCGAGGTCTGCGGCCTGCTCGTCGACGACGTCGACCTCGCCGCCGGCACCGTCCGGGTGCTGGGCAAGCGCGCCAAGTGGCGCCAGGTGCCCCTCACCCCGGGCGCGGTCGAGGCCATCGGCGCCTGGCTGCGCACCGGCCGCGCCGAGCTGGAGACGTCGGGATCACCGGCCGATCTCGTCTTCCTCAACCTGCGGGGTCGGGCGCTCACGCCCCGGGACTGCCGGCGCATCCTCGACCGCCGCGCCGTCGATCCCACACACCCCCACGCACTGCGGCACACCTTCGCCACTCACCTCCTCGACGGCGGCGCCGACCTGCGAGCCGTGCAGGAGCTGCTGGGGCACAGCGACCTGTCCACCACGCAGCGTTACACTCACGTCAGCGCCAGCCGTCTGCAGGCGGTGGTGGCCGCCTCCCACCCACGTGCCAAGGGCTGCTCGTGACCGAACTCGCTTCCGCAGACATCGACCGCCTCTGGTCGCAGTACAAGGACAGCGGTTCTCGTCGTGCCCGGGATCAGCTCATCGTGCACTACTCGCCGCTGGTCAAGTACGTGGCCGGCCGCGTCGCCGTCGGCCTGCCCCAGAACGTCGACCAGGCCGACCTCGTCTCCTACGGGCTCTTCGGCCTCATCGACGCCATCGACAAGTTCGAGCCCGAGCGGGGCTTCAAGTTCGAGACCTACGCGATCTCCCGCATCAAGGGCAACATCCTCGACGAGCTGCGCGCCATCGACTGGGTGCCCCGCTCGGTGCGGGCCAAGGCCCGCCAGATCGAGAAGGCCTACGCCAAGCTCGAGGCCGAGCTCCACCGGGCCCCGAGCGAGGACGAGCTCGCCCAGGAGCTCGACATGAGCCGGGAGCAGCTCCAGACGTCGCTGTCGAAGATCTCCTTCGTCGGCGTCGTCGCCCTCGACGAGTTCGTGGGCAGCGGCGACCGCGAGGGCAGCGCCACCCTCGGCGACACCATCGCCACCGCAGACGAAGGCCCCGGCGACGTGTTCGAGGTCCAGGAGATGCGCGGCCTGCTCGGCGATTCGATCAACCGGCTCCCCGAGCGGGAGAAGGTCGTGCTGACCCTCTACTACTACGAGGGCCTCACGCTCGCGCAGATCGGCGAGGTCATCGGCGTCACCGAGTCCCGGGTCTGCCAGATCCACACCAAGGCCATCCTGCAGCTGCGCTCGCGCATGCAGGCCGCCGACCGCGAACCCGTCTGACCCTCGGGCGCTCGGATGCGCCCCCGAGCACCACCGCTTCCCCCAGCACCGGCCCCACCGCAACCCCGGTGACGGCCGTCGAGCCGAGGGGGAGCCCCCATGTCCCTGCGCGCTGCGGCTGCGGCGCTGGTCGTGGCCACCGCCGCGATCGTCGTCCCCGCCGAACCCGCCGGCGCGGCACCGCCGGACCCGGTGGTCCACACGCCGCCGGTCGATGCGCCGATCGCCGACCCGTTCCGACCGCCCGCCACGCCCTACGGCCCGGGCAACCGCGGGCTGGCCTACGACCTGGTTCCCGGGACCCCGGTCCGGGCCACCGCCGACGGCACCGTCGTCTTCGCCGGCCGGGTCGGCGCGACCCGCCACGTCACGGTCCTGCACGCCGACGGCCTGCGCACCTCCTATTCGTTCCTGTCCGAGGTCGGCGTGCGCCGTGGCGATCGCGTCGGGCGGGGCGAGGTGGTCGGCCGCGCCGGGCCGGGCTTCCACCTCGGGGCGCGCGACGGCGAGCACTACCTCGACCCCGAGTCGCTCTTCGGCGTCCAGGTCGTCGAGGTGCGCCTCGTGCCCCACGGCGAGCCGCTGCCCCCCACCGACGCCGGACTGGTCGCGGAGCAGTCATCGCTGCGCGACCTCGTCCGCGCCGAGGAGCCCGGCTTCCTGCGGCGGATGGCGGGTGCAGTGGTGCGCCACGGCGCCCCGATCGTCGGCCGGTTCGCCGATGTGGTCGAGGCGGCGTGGCACAGCTGGGACCAGCTCAGCCCCGCCGGCATGGCCGCCGACGTGGTCCGGTCCGTCGCCCGGCACCTCCGCCAGGAGTGCACGGCGGCCTCGGTCGTCCCGCCGGCGCCGGTGGGGGAGCGGGTCGCGCTGCTCGTGGCCGGGTTGGGGTCCTCGAGCGACCACGGCGCCATCGACGACGTCGACCTCGATGCGCTCGGCTACGACCGCGCCGACGTCGTCCGCTACCGATACGGCGGCGGGCGCACGACCGGCGGCCGCCTCCACCCGGGCCTGGCTGCCATCCCCGACGGCGCCTACGGCCCGGTCGACACCCTCGGCGACGTGACCGAGCGGGGCCGGGAGCTGGCCGACCTGATCGAGCAGGCCGCTGCCGCCCGGCCCGGCGTGCCCGTCGACGTCTACGCCCACAGCCTCGGCGGCCTCGTCACCCGCGCCGCCCTGATCGAGCTGGCCGAGCGCAGGGCGAGCGGGCAAAGCGCGGCCATCGACGCGCTCGGCCAGGTCGCCACCATCGGCTCCCCGCACCGCGGCGCCGACCTCGCCACCGTGGCCGTGCTGTCGGAGAAGGGGTTCGTGCAGGACGTCTCCCACATCCGGTCGATCTTCGACATCCCGATCGACCCCTACAGCCCGGCCGTCCGCCAGCTGGCCGAGACCTCGGACCTCGTGGCGCGTCTCGACGAGGAGGGCGTGCCCGACGGCGTGGACCTGCGCACGATCGCCGCCCGCGGGGATCTGGTCGTCGCCGCCGACAAGGCCGACGTGGCCGGGCGGCCCGCGGCCATCGTCGACCTGGCCGGGCCCCACGCCCACGCCGGCCTGCCCGGGGACCCCGACACGACACGGGAGCTGCAGCTGGGTCTGGCCGGGATGGCGCCCGCGTGCCAGGGCCTCGGCGACGCGGTGCTGGACGCCGTGGTCCCGCAGGCGGTGGCCGGCATCACCGACGCCGTCGGGCTCGCCACGCTGCTGCCGAGCTGACCGCAGGACGGACGGAGTTTCCCAGGGCCGCTGCGGCTCCCTACACTGGCAAGTCGGCCTGCGCACCCGCGCCGGCCACGTCCAAATCCACCGATCGGGTCACCCCACGGTCGCAACCCCCTCCACGAGGGGCGCAGCGCCGGCCCGGTCGCAGTGCAACCGAGGGGCAACGCGAGGAGAAGCCGGTGGCCGTCGTCACCATGAAGCAGCTGCTGGAGGCCGGAGTCCACTTCGGTCACCAGACCCGTCGCTGGAACCCGAAGATGAAGCGGTTCATCTTCGGCGAGCGCAACGGCATCTACATCATCGATCTCGACCAGACGCTGCAGCGCATCGAGACCGCCTACGAGTTCATCCGTGACCTCGTGGCCGGGGGCGGCACCGTCCTGTTCGTGGGCACCAAGCGCCAGGCCCAGGATGCCGTGCAGTCCTACGCCGAGAAGTGCGGCATGCCGTACGTCAACCACCGCTGGCTCGGCGGCATGCTCACGAACTACCAGACGATGAACAAGCGCGTGGCCAAGATGGCCGAGTACCAGCGCATGAAGACCTCCGGTGAGTTCGACGCCATGCCCAAGCGCGAGGCGCTGAGCAAGACGCGCGAGCTCGACAAGCTCGAGAAGTACCTCTCCGGCATCCGCAACATGGAGCGCCAGCCCGACGCCGTGTTCATCCTGGACACGAAGAAGGAAGCGATCGCGGTCACCGAGGCGAACAAGCTCGGCATCCCGATCGTGGCCGTGGTCGACACCAACTGCGACCCCGACACCGTCTCCTACGTGATCCCGGGCAACGACGACGCCATTCGCTCCGGCACGCTCATGTGCCGCGTCATCGCCGACGCCGTGGCCGAGGGCCGCTTCATCGCGGCCAACCGCTCGCAGGCCCAGGCCAGCCGCGGCCTCCTCGACGAGGACAAGGTCGCCCAGGAGCAGGCCGAGGCCCGTCGCCAGGCCCTCGCCGAGGCCAAGGCCCGCGAGGCCCGCCTCGCCGGCGCCCCGACCGCCCCGTCCATCGCGAACGCAGCGCCCTCCGAGGTCGCCGCCGCCGCCCAGGCCGAGGCCGAGACGGCCACCCCGTCCGCCGAGATCCTCCAGGACGCCGCCCCGAGCCCCGAGGCCGACGTCGCCGACGACCAGTCGTCGCCGTCCTCCGACACGCCCCCCGCCACCGAGAACACGGAGTCGTAGAGCACCAATGGCAGAGTTCACCGCCAAGGACGTCCAGGCCCTGCGCCAGGCAACCGGCGCCGGCATGATGGACGCCAAGAAGGCGCTCGTCGACGCCGAGGGCGACTTCGACGCGGCGGCCAAGAAGCTGCGCGAGAAGGGCCTGGCCAAGGCCGCCACCCGCAGCGACCGCGAGAACGTGGAAGGCGCCGTCGCCGTGGCCGAGACCGACACCGCCGCGGCCATCGTGCAGCTGAAGTCCGAGACCGACTTCTCCGCCAAGTCCGACGACTTCGTCGCCCTCACCCAGGACATCGCCAGCGCGGTGGCCGCCGAGGGACCGGGCGCGGTCGAGCAGTTCACCGCCCGCATCGACGACCTCAAGGTGACGCTGAAGGAGAACATCGACCTCGGCACCGTCACCCACGTCGAGAAGGGCGCGGGCCAGGTCATCGACACCTACGTCCACGTCCAGGACGGGCGCGGCGTCAACGGCGTCGTCACCGTGCTCGACGGCGGCGACGCCGAGCTGGCCCACGACATCTCGATCCACATCGCCTTCGCCAAGCCGGCCTACCTGCGCCGTGACGAGGTGCCCCAGGCCGCGATCGACGACGAGCGCTCGACGCTCGAGGACATCACCCGCAAGGAGGGCAAGCCCGAGCAGGCGCTGCCCAAGATCGTCGAGGGTCGCCTCGACGGGTGGTTCCGCGACCAGGTGCTCCTCGAGCAGAAGTTCGTGCGCGACGAGAAGCAGACCATCGAGCAGCTGCTCGGGGATGCATCCCTCGTGCGCTTCGAGCAGGTCGTCGTCGGGGGCTGAGCATCTCCGCCGCTGACGAGACCGACGGGTCCGCGACGCCCCGTTGGGGCCGCGTCCTGCTGAAGCTGTCCGGCGAGGCCTTCGCTGGACCGGACGGCTTCGGCATCGACGGCGACACCGTCGGCCAGATCGCCGAGGAGGTGCTGGACTGCCGGCGCCTCGGCGTCGACGTGGCCGTGGTCGTCGGCGGGGGCAACCTGTGGCGCGGGATGACCGGCGCCGGCAAGGGCATGGACCGGGCCCAGGCCGACTACATGGGCATGCTCGGCACGGTCATGAACGCGCTGGCGCTCCAGGACATCCTCGAGCGCAAGGGCCAGCCCACCCGCGTGCAGACCGCCATCCACATGGCCCAGATCGCCGAGCCCTACATCCGGCGCCGGGCGATCCGTCACCTCGAGAAGGGCCGGGTCGTCATCTTCGGCGCCGGCAACGGCAACCCGTTCTTCACCACCGACACGACGGCCGCGCTGCGTGCGGTGGAGATCGACGCCGAAGCGGTGCTGAAGGGCAGCCACTCCGGCGTCGACGGCATCTACACCGCTGATCCGCGCACGGATCCCGAGGCGACCAAGCTCGACCACCTCACGTACCTCGACGTGCTCAACCGGGGCCTGGCCGTCATGGACTCCACGGCGATCACGCTGTGCATGGACAACGACCTGCCCATCTTGGTGTTCGACCTCATGACCCCGGGCAACGTGCGGTCCATCTTGCAGGGTCAGGCGATCGGTACGCTGGTTTCGTGAACGACGACCTCGTGTCGATGATCCTCGACGACGCCGCGACCAAGATGGCTGCTGCCGTCTCGCGCACCCGGGAGGAGTTCTCGGCGGTGCGCACGGGTCGGGCGTCCCCGGCCTTCGTGGAGAAGCTGCAGGTCGAGTACTACGGCACCGACGTGCCCCTGCAGCAGCTGGCCGGCTTCGCCGTGCCCGAGGCCCGCACCCTGGTGATCACGCCCTTCGACAAGGACTCCATCACGGGCATCGAGAAGGCCATCCAGCAGTCCGACCTCGGGCTGAACCCCTCCAGCGACGGGGTGAACATCCGGCTGAACTTCCCCCAGCTCACCGAGGAGCGACGCCGGGACTACGTCCGGGTCGTGAAGCAGAAGGCCGAGGACGGTCGCGTGCAGATCCGCAACGCCCGCCGGTCCGCTCGCCAGGAGCTCGAGTCCCTCCAGAAGGACGGCGACCTCTCCGAGGACGACCTGGTCCGGGCCGAGAAGGAGCTCGACAAGGTCACCCACGCTCGGGAGGCCGAGATCGACAAGGCGCTCGACCAGAAGGAGCAGGAGCTCCTCGAGGTCTGATGGGAGGCCAACGTCCATGAACGACGACGAGAACCAGCCCGACAGCGGTCGGGACCGGCCGGCCGATCCGGAGGGCGTGCGCATCATCGGGGCCGAAGAGGCCGCCGAGGCGCTCGAACGCGACGACGTGGCCCACCGGCGCGCCCCGGAGGAGCCCCGACCGGGTGACCGGCCCGGTTCCCCGCCGCCGGACGCACCCGAGCCGGTGCTGCGGTTCCCGTTGTCGTCCACCGCCGCGGACGAGCCGTCGACCGAGCTTCCCCACTGGACCGAACCGCCCACCGGACAGCAGTCCGCCGTCGGCGGCACGATCTTCGACGACGAATCCGGGGCCGAGGACTGGTCCGGCTTCTCCGCCGCCCCGCGCTGGCGCGACGAGGGCGACGAGTGGAGCGACGACGCCGACCTGCGCACGTTCGGTGGCGACGACACCCGGGTCGGCGCCCTCGACACCGACCGCCCCGATCCCGACGACTTCTTCACCTTCGACGACCTCGACGGCCCGCCCGCCGGCCGGTCGGTCTTCGCCGACGACCCCGGGGTCGCGGCCCAGGCCGACGCCCTCTACGACGACGACGGCTACGCGCCGGTCGACTACGACGAGGCCGGCTTCGGCGACGCCGGGTACGTGGAGGCCTCACCGAGCGGGGAGAACCCCGCGCTGTCGACCGGCCCCCGCAAGATCGTCGTCGGCGGCGGCCGGGTGACCCCCGGCAACCCCGCCGCTCCCCGCCCCGCCCGCGCCGGCGTGGGCGGCGACCGCGACATCGGCCAGGCCGCCATCGTCGGCGTCGGCTTCCTCGCCGTGGCAGCCGTGCTGTTCTTCCTCGGCCCGGCCACGGCCGCGCTGCTCGTGGTCGGCGTGGTCACCTTCGCCGTCGCCGAGCTGTTCGCGAAGCTGCGCGAGGTGGGCTACCAGCCCGCCGCACTGCTCGGCATCGTGGCCACCGCCGGCATGGCCATCGGCACCTACCACCGGGGCGAGGCGGCCATCCCGGTCGTGCTCGTCCTCGTGCTCGCCTTCTCGATGCTCTGGTTCCTGTTCGGAGCCGGCGATGGCCAGGCCACCCTCAACATCGGGGTCACGCTGCTCGGCGTGGCCTGGGTCGGCATGTTCGGCTCCTACGGCACCGCGCTCCTCGGCGTACAGGGGGGCGAGGGCATCGGTGACGCCGGCAAGGGCATCCTCTTCGGCGCCATCCTCGGCACGGTCGCCTACGACATCGGCGGGTACTTCGTCGGCCGCAGCGCCGGCCGGTCCTCGCTGTCCTCGGCGAGCCCGAACAAGACCGTCGAGGGCCTCCTCGGCGGCTGCATCGCCGCCATCACCGTCAGCGTCATCTACGGGCTGCTCACCCAGCCCTTCGGCTCCCTCGGCCAGGGCCTCATGCTCGGCGTGGCCGTGGCCGTCGCCGCCCCGCTCGGCGACCTGTGCCAGTCCATGATCAAGCGCGACCTCGGCATCAAGGACATGGGCGCGGTCCTGCCCGGCCACGGCGGCCTGCTCGACCGCTTCGACGGGCTCCTCTTCGTGCTCCCCGCCGTCTACTACGTGGCCAAGGTGTCCGACTTCTTCCTGTGAGGAAGATCGCCCCGTGACCACCATCTCGATCGCCGGGTCGACCGGGTCGATCGGAACCCAGACCCTCGAGGTCGTCGCGGCCGAACCGGACCGGTTCGAGGTCGTCGCCCTCGGCGCCGGGTCCTCGGTCGACGCCCTCATCGAGCAGGCGATCGCCGTGCGCCCGCAGGTCGTGGCCATCGCCGACGCGTCCCGGGCCGCCGAGGTCGAAGCCGGGGTTCCCGCCGGTACCGAGGTCGTGGCCGGCCCCGACGCCCTGGCCGCCATCAGCGGCGTGGCCGACGTGTGCGTGAACGGCGTGGTCGGCTTCGCCGGGCTCCCGGTCACCCTCGGCGCACTCCAGGCCGGCAAGCGCCTGGCGCTGGCCAACAAGGAGTCGCTCATCGCGGCCGGGCCGGTGGTGCGCGACGCCCGCCGCACCCCGGGCGCCGACCTGGTGCCGGTGGACTCCGAGCACTGCGCCGTGCACATGTGCCTGCGGGGCAGCGACGGCGGGCGCCGGGTCCACGAGATCGTGCTCACCGCGTCGGGCGGGCCGTTCCGGGGTCGCAGCCGGGCCGACCTGGCCGAGGTCACCGTCGACGACGCGCTCGACCATCCGACCTGGAGCATGGGCCCCAAGATCACGGTCGACTCCTCCACGCTCATGAACAAGGGCCTGGAGGTCATCGAGGCCCACGAGCTGTTCGCCGAGGACTACGGCGTCGGCTTCGACGACATCGACGTCGTCGTGCACCCGCAGTCGATCATCCACTCGATGGTCACCTACAGCGACGGCGCCACCATCGCCCAGCTGTCGATGCCCGACATGCGCCTGCCCATCGGGTACGCGCTGGCCCACCCGGATCGCATCGCCACGCCGTTCGGGCCGATCGACTGGCGCAGCCTCGCCCGGCTCGACTTCGAGGCCCCGGACCGGGAGGCCTTCCCCTGCCTCGACCTCGCCTACCGGGCCGGCCGGGCCGGCGGGCTGGCGCCGGCGACGCTGAACGCTGCCAACGAGGTCGCGGTGGAGGCCTTCCTCGCCGGCCGGATCCGCTGGATCGACATCCCTGACGTTCTCTCCGCGGTCCTGGACCGGCATGATGGAGGCACCGCCAGCACCCTCGACGACGTCCTCGGTGCCGATGCCGACGCCCGTCGGCTGGCGACCCATCTCGTCGAGGAGAGGTTCACCCGGTGACCAGCCTCCAGCACCCCCCGTCGCAGCCCACGCAACCGCCGACGCCGCCGCCCCCGCCCGGGCGTCGCGAGGAGCAGGAGCGCAGCACCAGCCCGGTGCGCCTCGCCATCCTCGCCGCACTCGTGGCCTGGCTCGGCATCGCCGGCGGGTGGGCCCCGCTCGTCGTGGTCTTCGGCGTCGTGGTCATGATCTTCCTCCACGAGCTCGGCCACTACCTGGCCGCCAAGTGGGGCGGGATGAAGGTCACCGAGTTCTTCATCGGCTTCGGCCCCAAGATCTGGTCGTTCCAGCGTGGCGAGACCGAGTACGGCCTGAAGGTCATCCCGGCCGGCGCCTACGTGAAGGTCATCGGGATGAACAACCTCGACGAGGTCGATCCCGCGGACGAGGGCAAGACCTACCGCCAGGCCAGCTACCCCCGCCGCATGGCCGTGGCCGTGGCCGGCTCCACCATGCACTTCCTGCAGGCCATCCTCCTGCTGTTCGTCCTGTACTCCTTCGTCGGCGTCCCCGGCGGCAGCCTCACCGAGGACAAGGAGTGGGAGGTCGGCGAGGTCGTGCCCGGCAGCGCCGCCGCCGACGCCGGCCTGCAGGCCGAGGACCGCGTCATCGAGGTCGACGGCCGCCGCTACGAGACCTTCACCACCTTCGCCGAGGACATCGCCGAGCGGCCCGGCGAGGAGGTCACCCTGTCGGTGCTCCGTGACGGCGAGGTGCTCAGCGTGCCCGTCGAGATCGGCATCGCCCCGAGCGACCCCGCCCGGGGGCTGCTCGGCATCCGGCGCGACCTCGTCACGACCACGGTCGGCCCGGTACGCGCCGTGGGCGCGTCGGTCAGCGACTTCTGGGACCAGACCGGCGCCACGCTCGGCTTCATCGGCTCGTTCAGCCCCACCGACTTCTGGGACAGCGTCGTGAGCAGCGGCAGCGAGCCCGCCGCCGTCGAGTCCCGCGATCCTGCCCCCGGTGGTCCGCAGCCCTCCAGCTCTGAGGCCCCCGACGAGAACCGCATCATCTCGATCGTGGGTGCGGTGGGCATCGGTGCCGACCTCACCGAGAACGGCCTGCTCGGCTTCCTGCTGTTCTTCGTCGGCATCAACATCACCATCGGCATCTTCAACCTGCTGCCGGTGCTGCCCCTCGACGGTGGCCACGTCGTGGTGGCCACCTACGAGCGGGTCCGGGAGCTGTTCCGGCCCGGCCAGGGCCGCTACCACGTCGACATGGTGAAGCTGCTGCCCGTCGTCTACGCCGTCTTCGCCCTGCTGGTGCTGCTCGGCGTCACCACCATCTACATGGACATCACCGACCCGGTCCGGCTCTGATGGACATCGGCGCATCCAGCTTCCCCCGGCGCACCACCCGCCAGATCCAGGTCGGCGACGTCGCCGTCGGTGGCGGTGCGCCCATCAGCGTGCAGTCGATGACGGTCACCAAGACCGCCGACGTCGACGCCACCCTCCAGCAGATCTACGCGCTCGCCGCCGCCGGCTGCGACATCGTGCGCTGCACGTGCAACGAGCCCGAGGCCGCCGAGGGCCTGGCCCGGATCATCCCCCGCTCGCCGGTGCCGATCGTCGCCGACATCCACCACCAGTACAAGCGGGCGCTCGAGGCCCTCGAGGCCGGCGTGCACTGCCTGCGCCTCAACCCGGGCAACATCCGCAAGCCCGAGCACATCAAGGCCGTGGCCATGGAGGCCAAGGACCGTGGTGTGCCGATCCGCATCGGCGTGAACGGCGGCAGCCTGGACCCCGCCCTGTACGAGAAGTACGGCGGCAAGGTCACGCCCGAGGCCATGGTCGAGTCGGCCAAGATCGAGATCGGCTACTTCGAGGAGGTCGGCTTCGAGGACATCAAGATCTCGGTGAAGGCGTCCTCGGTGCCGCTGATGATCGAGGCGTACCGGATGCTGGCCGACGAGGTCGACTTCCCGCTGCACCTCGGCGTCACCGAGGCCGGCCCGCCCCCCAACGGCCTCATCAAGGCCACCGCCGGCATCGCCACGCTGCTCGCCGAGGGCATCGGCGACACCATCCGCTACTCGCTCACCGCCGACCCGGTGCAGGAGGCCAAGGCCGGCCGCCAGCTGCTGGAGTCCCTCGGGCTGCGCGAGCGCAAGAACGTCGACCTCATCGCCTGCCCCAGCTGCGGCCGGGCCGAGATCGACGTCATCGCCGTCGCCGAGCAGGCCATGGCCGCCTTCGGCGAGCGGGAGATCCCCCTGCAGGTCGCGGTCATGGGCTGCGTCGTGAACGGACCCGGCGAGGCTCGCGACGCCGACATCGGCATCGCCGCCGGCAACAAGCGCGGTCACCTGTTCGTGCGCGGCACCAACGTCGCCGTCGTCCCCGAGGACGAGATGGTGGGCGCCCTGGTCGAGTGGGCCGAGTTCATCCACGAGCACGGCGTCGACAAGGCGATGGAGAAGGCCGACCTCACCGCGGCCAAGGAGGCCGCCGAGGCCGACCGGGCCATGCTGCTCGAGGAGCAGGGCGACGACGCCAACGCCTCCGAGCAGGTCGTGGAGCTCATCCGGAAGGGCCGTACCTGACCGTTCTGGCCTACCGATTCCCTCGCATACGGGGGAATCCGTATACCAGAACGGGTTTCAGGCGTCCCAGAGGCGGTCCCGGAGCCCGGAGGCCCGGGCGACCGGGCGGGAGACGGCAGCCCGCACCGCGGCTTCGGTGCCGACGACCGTGACGCCGCGCTCGGCCCGGGTGACCGCGGTGTAGAGCAGCTCGCGGGTCAGGATCGGCGACGTCTCGTCGGGCAGGACGACGATGACCTCGCCGAACTGGCTGCCCTGGCTCTTGTGGATGGTCATGGCGTAGAGCGTCTCCACCGCGGCGAGCCGGCTCGGGGACACGTGCACGACCTCGCCGCGGCGCTCGAACGCGCAGCGCAGGTCGCCGGCGACGTCCACCACCACGCCGGTGTCGCCGTTGTAGAGCCCGAGCTGGCGGTCGTTCTCGGTGATCAGCAGGGGGCGGCCGGCGAACCAGCCCTGCCAGGCGAAGCCGGGCACGGTCTCGGCCAGGCGCCGTTCGATCTCGCGCCGCCACGTCGCCACCCCGTAGGGGCCGCGGCGGTGGGCGCAGAGGAGCTGCACCCCCCGCATGGCGGCCAGGGCGTCGCCGGCGCGGCCGAGCGTGGCGGCCTCGATGACCTCCGCGGCCTGGTCGACCACCAGGTCGCGGACGGCGGGCACGGCCTCCTCGGCCACGTCGACGGGGAGCCAGTGCACGTCGTGGGTCTCGCGGCCGAGCACGTCGACGACGTCGTCGGCGCGGCCCGTCTGGATCGCCGCCGCCAGATCCCGGATGCCGCCGGCGAAGCGGTGGTTGTGGCGCAGCACGACGATGCCGTCGCCGATGCACACCGGGCGGTCGTCCTCGTCGGCATCGACCACCTGCCCGCTCACCGCCTCCAGCTCGGTCCGGGCGGCCGGGCGCATCCGGAGGCGCTCGGCCGCGGGGCCGACCACGTCGCCGAGCACGGCGCCGGCCTCGACCGACGCCAGCTGCTGGGGGTCGCCGACGAGGACGAGCCGCGCCGACGGGCGGACCGCTTCGAGCAGCCTCGCCATCATCGACAGCGACACCATCGACGTCTCGTCGACCACGACGACCTGGTGGGGCAGCTGGTTGGACCGGTCGTGGCGGAAGCGACTGCGGTTCCCCGGGTTCCAGCCGAGCAGCCGGTGCAGGGTGGCGGCCTCGGTGGCGGCGACCGCATCGGCCACCGCGGGCTCGACCGCACCGTCCGCGGCGAGCCGGGCGGCCTGCTCCTGCACGGCCTCCTGCAGCCGGGCTGCGGCCTTGCCGGTGGGGGCCGCGAGGGCGGCGCGCATCGGCCGGCCCTCGGCGGCGGCCTGCTCGTGGAGCAGGGCGAGGATGCGCGCGACGGTGGTGGTCTTGCCGGTGCCGGGCCCGCCGGCGATCACGGTGCAGGACCGCAGCACCGCCGCGGCGGCCGCGACCCGCTGCAGGTCGGGACCCGCTGACGGTGAACCGGGGAAGAGGCGTCCGAGCCCGGCGCGGAGGAGCTCCTCGTCGACGTCGGACGGGTCGGTCGCTGCTCGGGTGGTGAGGTCGGCCACGATGCGCCGCTCGTGGCGCCAGTACCGATCGAGCGCGAGCGTGGTGCCGACCAGGCGCAGCGGCCGGGAGGTGGTGGCGGCATCGCCGTCGGCGACGAGCGGGGACGAGCGCACGGCGCCCAGCCAGCGCCTGGGTTCGGGCCAGGGGAGGTCGGCCACGTCGACCACCGGTTCGCCATCGGGGCCGAGTGGCACCTCGTCCACCGTGACGGTGCCGGCCAGGGTGGCCAGGTCGGTGATGACGCTGCCGTGGCGCACGGCGCGCACCGTCAGGGCGATGGCGAGCATGGTGAGCTCGGCATCGCCATCGGACGCCGCGCCCGACAGCCGGTCGAGCGTCCGGGCGACGTGGACGTCGGCGGCCTCGAGCACGCCGGCCTCGGCGAACGCGCCGAGCAGCCCGCTCGCCCGGTGGGCCTGCCGGCCGAGGAGCAGGGTCATGCCTGACCCCGATCGAGGGCGTCGGACAGCGCCACGACCATCGCGGCCGGCGGTCGCCACGAGAACACGCCGCACGGCTCGCCGTCGATGCGGGGCACGTCCGCGCCGGTCATGCCCCGCAGGAACAGGTAGAGGACGCCACCGAGGTCGCGCTCGGGGTCGTGGTCGGGGAGGCGCCAGCGCAGGTAGCGGTGGAGGGCGACGCTGTAGAGCAGCGCCTGGAGCGGGTAGTGGGCCCGCACCATCGCGTCGGCCAGCGCGCTCGGTCGGTAGTGCCAGGCCGACAGCTCCTCACCGGCCACGCCCAACCAGTTGCTCTTGTGGTCGATGACGACGTAGCGGCCGGTGCCGTCCGGTCCGCGGTGGCGCAGCACCACGTCGATGGAGCCGCTGAGGTGACCCCGCACCGCCGCGGCCAGCGCCGGCGACCGCAGCCGCTCGCCGTAGCCGGCCAGCGGGTCGTCGGCCGGCAGGTGGCGCGATACGACGTCCGCGATGGCCCGCATGGTGACGTGCCCGGTCGGGTCGTCACCGCCGACGAGCGGGAGCTCGAAGTGGAGCTCGTCGAGGCGGTCCGCCGGCTGCACGTCCCGGAGGCGGGCTTCGTCCACGAGCGGGCCGAGCGGCGTCTCGATGGCGGCGACGAGACCGGCGACGAGGGCGTCGGCGTCCACCTGCTGGCTGCCGAGGTACTGGGCGGCGAGTCCGGCGCGGATCTGGCGGGGGAGGTCGTCGGCGGCGAAGTCGACCTCCTCGAGCACGCCGTGGACGAGGGTGCCGAACGTGGCGCCGCCCCCGAGGTCACCGAAGGCGGAGGGCACGGCGCGCAGGCGGGCCTCGGTGGCGGCGTCGGTCCGGTCGCCGCCGGCGGGCAGGTCCTCGGGCATCTGTTCGTCCTCGAGGCCGCGCTCGTCGTGCTCGGGCGCGTCGTGCTCGGGTGCATCGTGGGCCGCGGCGGTGAGCGCGGAGTACGACGTCCGCCGCCAGGCCCGGTCGATGGTGCGACCGAAGGACGCGGTCCGCAGGCGGGGGACGTCGGGCTCGGCGCGGGGGAGACGTGCTCCGCTCGCCCCCGACGACTGCTCGACGGCGACCGCGCCGCCGGCCCGCTGGGCCAGGAGGTCGGCGGCCGAGCGGCAGTGCTCGTCGCGCAGCTTCGAGCCCTGCTCGGCCAGCTCGGGTCCGAGCAGCAGGCGGCCGAGCGGCGAGCGGTGGCAGTCGTGGCCCCGCACCCACCACAGCACCACCTGGCTGCGGGCCCGCGTGAGCGCGACGTAGGCGAGCCGCAGCGCGCCGCCGGCCTCCTCGTCGAGGTACCGGCGGACGTGCTCGCTGCGCTCCTGGGCGTGGGGGCCCTTCGGCTCGCTGACGTCGATCACCCGCTCGCCGGAGTCGGCGTCGTGGAAGACCAGCACGTCCTCGGCCCGGGCCGGCGGGGGCATCCACAGGAACGGGACGTAGACCACGGGGTACTCGAGGCCCTTGCTGCGGTGCACGGTCCACACCTGCACGGCCGCGTCGTCGGTCTCGAGGCGCCGGCTCCGGTCGTCCTGGGCCGTGTCCCGATCGGCCTCCCGCATCCGCTCGCGCAGCCAGGCCAGCAGCGAGGGCGCGCCGCCGCCGAGGCCGGCCTGGGCGTGCAGCAGGGAGGCCAGGTGGCGCAGGTCGGTCACCATCCGCTCGCCGCCCTCGACCCGCAGCAGACGGGCGGGCAGGTCGGTGCGGGCGCTGAGCTGCTCGAACAGGCCGGCGACGTTGCCCTCGGCGAGCACCCGGTGCCACTCGTGGAGGCGGTCGTGCAGCGCGTCCCAGGCCCGCTCGTCGGCGGTGTCGACGTCGGCCGCGGTCCAGCCGAGCAGCGGGGTGAGGGCGGCGTTGCGCACCGTGCCGGTGGCGGCCGGACGCTCGACGGCCTCGAGCACCGCCAGCCAGGCCCGGGCCGCGCCGGTGCCGAAGACGCTGCCGGTGCCGTTGACGACGGCCGGCACGCCGGTCCGTACCAGCGCGTCGCGCACGGTCAGGGCGTCCTGGTTGCGCCCGACCAGGACGGCCACGTCGCCGCACTGCAGCGGTCGCTCACCCTCGTCGGGGTCGTCGTAGGTCGCCCCCTGGGACAGGAGGGCGACCACGTCGGATGCCAGGTCCTCGGCCACGAACGCGATGGCGCTGTCCTTCTGGACCACGCCGGTGCTGGGCGTCAGCGAGAGCCCGGGACGGTCGCTGCCCACCAGGCGGACGCGCACGGGTGCCGGCTTGGCCAGGCCCGACAGGCGCGTGGCCTCCCGTCCCGGCGCCGCGGTGGTGCTGGCGTAGCGGATCTCGTCGTGGCCGAGGGCGGTGTCGCCGAAGAGGGCATCGAGGCCGGACAGCAGCCCGGCGTCGGCCCGCCAGCTCCGGTCGAGGCGGCGGACGTGGCCCTCGCCGGCCCGGCGGCGGGCGGCCAGGTAGGCGTGCACGTCGGCGCCCCGGAAGGCGTAGATGGCCTGCTTCGGGTCGCCGACCAGCACGAGGCGGGTGGGCGGGTCGCCGAAGGCCCGCTCGAGGATCTCCCACTGCACCGCGTCGGTGTCCTGGAACTCGTCGACGATGACGAGCGAGTAGCGGCGGCGGAGCCGGTCGCGCACGGTGCCGTCGGGGTCCTCGACCAGCGCCTCCTCCACCCGCAGGAGCAGGTCGTCGTAGCCCAGCAGTCCGGCAGCTCGCTTGCGGCGGTCCATCTCGTCGCGCACCGCCACGGCGAAGCGCGAGCGCAGGTCGTCGGAGCTGCCGTCGGGTGCGGGCACGATGCGGGCGCGGGGGTCGACGATGGCCTTCTCGGCGATGCGCCGGGCCGGGTCGACCGGGAATCGGACGCCGGTGGCCTTGTGCAGCTTGCGGACGAGCAGGTCGGCGACGACCTCGTCGAGCATGTCGCGGACGTCCTCGACGAAGGTCGGGTCCCGCTCGACGTCGGCGGCGAAGCCGAGGCTCTGCAGCACCTGGTGGCAGAACCCGTGGATCGTGGTGATCGTGGCCCCGTCGAACGAGGCCATGGCGTCGGTGAGGTTGCGGTGGCGGAGGCCGACGACGTCGTCGTCACCGTCGCACAGCTCGGCGACCAGCTCGTCGTCGGTCTCCACCGGCGTCCCCCGCCGGTGGGCGTCGAGGGCGGCGGCCGTGCGGGCGAGGCGGTCCCAGGTGCGGGCGCGCAGCTCGCTGGTGGCGGCGATGGTGAAGGTCACCAGCAGCATCTGCTCCAGCGGCGTGCCCTCCGCCACGGCGCGCACCGCCTCGGTGGTGACCCGGTGGGTCTTGCCGGTGCCGGCGCTGGCCTCGAGGACGGTGATCATCGCCACGACTCCCGCACCAGGATCGGGTCCCACAGGTGTCGGGCCAGCGGGTCGAGCCCGGCAGCGAGGAGCTGGTCGAGGGTGGCGCCCTCGCCCCAGATGCGCACCGCGCTTGCATCGTCGGCGTCGCCGCCGAACTTCCCCCCCGACCAGCACTGCCCGGCCGCGCCCCGGGTGTCCTGGTCCCGGTGGGCGGCGCTGGCCCACGCCTCGGCGGTCTTGCAGGGCAGGGGGAGCGGTTCGCGCAGCCCGCGCTGGCGCAGGGCGACGATGCGGCCGAGGAGCCGGGCGGCCTCGGCGGCGCGGTGCTCGGCGGGCCCGTCCAGGGCTCGATGTCGCACGACCTTGCCGCCGTTGCGGGCCCGGCCGATGCCGAGCGTGCGCCACTCCCGCTCGGGCCGCGCCGCGCTTACCGCCAGCAGCCGCACCCACAGGGCCAGCCGGGTCTTGGGGCTGAGCGAGGAGAACGACACCTCCGCCACCGTGTCGCCGTGCACGCCGGGCACGGTGCCGAGCACCCGCACGGGCGGGCTGCCGGCCTCGAACAGGTCGGCGTCGACGTCGACCTCCACCGACGTTGGCGGGCCGGCCACACCCTCCTCCACGGCGAGGTGGTGGATGGCGCCGGCGGTGTTGGCCACGTCGGTGAGCAGCGCGTGGCGCAGCTCGCCGGGCGGCAGCGTGCCGCTGGCGATCTCGGCCCGGACGGCCGCGTCGAGGTCGATGCCGGCGAGCAGCTGGCGCAGGATGCGCTGGCCCACGCCCCAGCGCTGCAGGGCGTCGAGCTCGATCGGGATGGCGTCTGGCAGCTGGTCGTCGTCGTCCCAGGTGGACATCCCGAGCCGCTGGCGCAGCAGCTCGCGCAGGGGGTCCTGCACGAAGCGGACGAGCTCGTCGAGGCCGACGGAGGTCTCCTCGCACGCCTCGAGCGCGCCGGACAGGAACGGCGGGGGCGCCACCCGCTCGCCCACGACGGCCCGGGCGCCGGCGAGCTGGACCGGATCGAAGCTCCAGGGCGAGTCGTCGGCGAAGGCGTCGGGGTCGAAGGGCTGGAGCGGGTGGTGGGTGACCACGTCGTCGCCCACCACGGCGAGCAGCTCGATGAGGGGGACCGACGGCGCCCGCTCCTCGTTCGTGCGCTCGTCGTGACCCGTGTAGGTGAGGACGAGGGACTCCTCGGCGGCGAGCACCGCGTCGAGCAGGAGCTGGCGGTCCTCGGTGCGGGGGTCGCGGTCGCCGACCAGCGGCACCCGCTGGAGCAGGTCGTCGCCGTCGGTGCGCGACGTGCGGGGGAAGACGCCGTCGTCGAGGCCGAGCACGCACACGACGCGGTGCGGCACGGCGCGCATCGGCACGAGGGTGCACATGGTGATGGCGCCGGTGCGGAAGTCGGCCCGGGTCGGCATGCCGGCCAGGCGGGCGGCCAGCAGCGAGCGGATCTCGGCGAGCGACAGGGGCCGGTCGTTGGAGGTGCCCCCGCGCGACGACTCGGCCAGGACGTCGCGGAGCACGGCGTCCACCTGCACCCGCTGCCACGCCTCGGCCGGCGGGGCGGCCAGCAGCAGGTCGGTGGCCTCGCCCAGGAGGCCGACCCAGTCGCCGACCGGTCGGTCCTCGCAGCAGTGCGCCACCACCGCGTCCAGGCGGTCGACGAGCTCGGCCAGGCGCCCGGCCAGGTCGATGTCGCCGCTGTCCACGTCGTCGAGCGGGAGGCGGCCGCCGACGGTGCGGGCGTCGTCGGTGTCCATGGCCACGCCGAGCAGGAGCCGGTCGAGGCCGGCCCGCCAGGTGTGGTCGGCGACGGACTGCAGCGACCACGGCCGGCGGTGCTCGGCGTCGAGGCCCCAGCGCACGCCGCTGTCCTCGACCCAGCCGGCGATCCGCTCGAGGGCGTCGTCGTCGAACGCGAAGCGGCGGCGCACCGGCGGGCGGCCGGCGAAGCGCAGGACCTCGGTGGCGGTCAGCCGGTCGTCGAGCAGGTCGAGCAGGTCCGCCAGCGCGCCGAGCAGCGGGTTCGTCTGGCGCAGCGACCGGTCGGCCAAGCGGTAGGGGAGCACGGGCGGCCCGGGCAGCTGCTCGGGGTCGTCGGGGTCCCGGGAGCCGAACGTGGCGTGCAGCAGCGGCGCGTACTCGTCGATGTCGGGGCACAGGACGATGACGTCGCGGGGCTCCAGGGTCGGATCGGCGGCGAGCAGGTGGCAGATGGCGTCGCGGAGCACCTCGACCTGACGGCCCCGGCCGTGGCAGGCGTGCACCTGCACGGACCGGTCGTCGGGGTCGGGGCGGGGCTCGCCCGGCGCCGGGGCCTCGTCCCGGTGGATGGCGTCCTGCAGCCGAGCCAGCCGCGTGTCGGGTCGATGGGGCGGCGCCGGGGACCGGTGGGCGACCTCGGCCTCGCCCGCCGCCGACAGCACCAGCTGCATCTCGCGGCTGTCGTGGGCCCAGGTGGCGAGCAGCGGGTGCTGCGGTTCCCGGCGCGTCGGGTCCTCGGCGCGGGACAGCCCTGCCGCCACGCGGGGAACCACGTCGGCGTGGGCCTCGGCGATCCGGTCCCACAGCGCCAGCGACGGGTGCAGCGCGAACAGGTGCACGTCGCGGTGGGTCGCCAGGGCGCGGAGCACCTCGAGGTAGGTGGCGGGCAGGCGGGTCAGGCCGAACAGCGAGACCCGGTCGGGCACGACGTCGTCGAGGTCGACGGCGTCGGCCCGCAGCCGCTCGACGGCGTCGGCGATGCGCTCGGGTGGGGAGGCCACGCCGACGTGGTCGCGCACCCGGCGCAGCAGCTCGGGCTGCCAGCGGGCATCCGGCGGCAGGTCGGGGTCGGCCTCGTCGTCCGTGCTCGTGCGGTCCAGCCACGACAGGACCATCGCCGGGCGGAACACGCCGTAGCGGTCGAACAGCTCGGCGATGTGGCGGGCCGCGGGATGCCGGCGCCGGCGGCGCAGCGCGTCGTGCTCGTCGGCCTCCACACCCGGACCCCGCATGCCGAGGTGGGCGCCGACCATGCGCAGCCACGGCTCGCCGGCGCAGCGGTCCAGCACGCTGAGCACCGGCCACACCAGGCGCTCGGGCCGCCAGGGGTCCTCGTCCCGGTCGACGCCGGTGGCCACGGCCAGCACGTCACCGACGAGGCGGCCGGGGAAGGGGAACTCGACGTTGGCGCACACGCCGTCGGACCGGCCCGGGCTGGCGCCGACGGTCGCTCCCAGCCGGTGGGTGAGCCAGCGCTCGACGCCGCGCGTGGGCACGGCCACGACCTCGGCCGCGAACGGGTCGGGCAACGGCGTGGCCACGACCTCGACGAGGCCGTCCACGAGCGCGTCGGCCCGCTCCGAGCGGTGGATCGTGAACATCTCCGCCCCTTCGTAGTCGATCGCCGTGACAGCGCCGACCACCCGACGCGGGCTTCAGGGACGTTCTCGGAGGAGGGCTTCCTGGGCGATCGTGGCGACGAGGCGGCCGTCCTCGGTGCGGACCGAACCGATGGCCAGGCCCCGGCCGCGACCGGACGCGATCGGGGTCATCTCCGACAGGAGCCAGCCCGACGCGTCCACAGGCCGGTGGAACCAGATGCTGTGGTCGAGCGACATCGAGATGCGCCGGGCGTCGTCGGCCAGGTGGGCGTGGGGCTCGCGCACGGCGCGGGTCGCGCCGAAGTCGCTGAGGTAGGCCACCGTCTGCAGGTGCAGGTCCGGCTCGGGGGGCAGCGGTGCCCGGACCCGGAACCACGCCCGCCGCGTGTGGGGCAGGCCGCCGGCCACGGCGTCGACCGGCACGTCCCGACTCTCGAGCAGCGGGTTGTCGTAGCGGCCCGTCGTCAGGCCCTCCGGTCCGGGGATGCCGGGCACGACGGGGAGCTCGTAGTCGGCGCCGGGCTCGTCGCGCTGGAAGTCCGCGGTCAGCACGAGCACCGTGCCCGCATCCTGGAAGGCCGTGACCCGCCGGGTGGTGAAGCTCGAGCCGTCGCGGGTGCGCTCCACCCGGTAGCGGACGTGCTCCTCCGGTGTGCCGGCCACGACGAACGACGCGTGGACGGCGATGGCGTGGCGGTCGGGATCCACCGTGGTGCCGGCGGCCCGCAGCGCCTGGGCGATCAGCCACCCGCCGTAGACGTGGCGGGCGTCGGCCGGGTCGCGGCTTCGCAGCTCGTCGGAGCCGGATGCCTCGAGCGCCAGGCGCTCCGCCATGGTGGTGGCGCGATCGGCCACCGGATCAGGCGATGCCGGCGGCGACGAGCCCGGTGTGGATCGAGTGCTCGACCGAGTCCTCGAAGCGCGTCAGGTCGTCGGCCCCGGCACCCATCTGCCCGGCCTTGTACCGGGTGTAGACGCCGGCCGCGATGCACGCAGACCGCCAGGCGTGGAAGGCGAGCCAGTAGTCGAGGCCGCGGGCGGCCTCGCCGGTGCGCTCCTCGTACCAGGCCACGAGCTGGGCCCGGTCGGGGAAGCCCTCGGCGGCCGATGCCGCGTCGGCCCGGGTGCCGGCGGGGTCCACCCACCAGCTCAGCAGGTACGACAGGTCCGCGGCCGGCGGGCCGAGCGTGCACAGCTCCCAGTCGAGCAGCGCGGCCACCGAGCCGTCGGAGGCGTGGATGACGTTGCCGAGGCGGAAGTCGCCGTGGACGATGCCGGCCGGGCCCTCCTCGGGCTGGTTCTCGACCAGCCAGTCGTGCAGCGGGGCCATGCCGGGCATCGGGCGGGTGTCGGCCGCCTCCCACTGGCCGTGCCAGCGGCGGAGCTGGCGACCCAGGTAGTCGCTGCGCTTGGCGAAGTCGCCGAGCCCGACGGCGTCGGGGTCGACGTCGCGGAGGGCGACGAGCACGTCGATCATCGACTCGGCGGCCCGCTGTCGAGCCGCGATGTCGAGGCGCTCGGCGGCGGCCCGGTCGTGGAGCACCGGCCCGTCGACGAAGGCCATCACGTAGAAGGGTGCGCCGGTGACCTCGGGGTCCTCGCAGGCGCCGACCACCGGTGCGACCGGCACGTCGGTGTCTGCGAGGGCGGTGATGACGCGGTGCTCGCGCAGCACGTCGTGCGCGCTGGCCAGCAGGTGCCCGACCGGCGGGCGGCGCAGCACGTACCTCGTGCCGTCGGCGGCGCGCACGATGTAGGTCAGGCACGAGTGCCCGCCCTGGACCTGGTCGATCTGCAGCTCGTCGGCCGCGCCGACGTCGCCGACGTGGTCCTGGAACCAGCGGTGCACGCCCGCGAGCTCGATGCCGACGGGGACCTCGGCGCCGCTCATCGGCCCGTGAAGCGCGCCGGGCGCCGCTCGAGGAAGGAGGCCACGCCCTCGGCGTGGTCCTCGGAGTGGAAGCACTCCTGCAGCAGGCGACCGGTCTCGGCCACGTGGGCCGACGCCTCGGCCGCCATGGCCTGGTAGGTCAGCCGCTTGGTGCGGGCGACGGCGAAGGGGGAGGCCTCCAGGTAGCGCTCCGCCTCGGTGCGGGCGGCGGCCAGCAGGTCGTCGGGGGCCACCACCTGGGTGACGAAGCCGATGCGGAGGGCCTCCTCGGCGTCGATGACCTCACCGGACAGCAGCAGGCGCAGGGCTTCGGTGGCCCCGACGATGCGGGGCAGCAGGTAGCTGCCGGCGCCGGTGTCGGGCACCAGGCCCCGCTTCACGAAGATCCACCCGAGCTTGGCCCGGTCGCTGGCGATGCGGACGTCGGCCTGGGTGGCGAACTCCACGCCCATGCCCACGGCGGCGCCGTCGATGGCGGCGATCACGGGCTTCGGGCACTGCACGATCGGCCACGGCGGCCGGGCGCGCTCGCCGGTGTCCGCCCGGCCGGAGCGGGTGCCCCGTTCGTCCTCGGGCGTGTCGTCGAGCTCGGACAGGTCGGTGCCGGCGCAGAAGGCCCCGCCGGCGCCGGTGATGATCACGACCCGGGCGGCCTCGTCGTCGGAGGCCTGCCACACGGCGTCGGTGAAGTCGGCCAGGACCGCGTAGGTCATGGCGTTGCGCTTCTCGGGCCGGTCGATGGTGATCGTGGCGATCCCGTCGTCGACCTCGTAGCGGATGTGCGAGTCGGTCATTGGCAACGACCGTAGCCAACAGCGGCATCCGGTCGGAGGTGCGCTGTCAGCGGCGCAGGTCGGCGAGGAGGGCCCGACTCGTCTCGCGCCAACCGGTCTCCCGTGGGTCGCCTGTGAGCACAGCCACGTCGGCGGCGATCGTGGCCACGGGTCCGTAGGTGCAGGTCCCTTGCCAGCAGGTGAGGTGGGTGTAGGGGGCGAGGTGCGGGAGGACCCGGCGCGCCCGCTCGGGGTCGGCCAGGCGCACGGCAGCGCCGCCGAGGCAGAGCACGCCGGCGAGCCACGTGAAGTCCCGGGGCAGGGTGACCCCGCCGTCGACCACGACGTCGTCGAAGAGCTGTGCAGCGCGTGCCGGGTCGCGCTCGGCCAGCACGAGGCTCCCAGCGGCCTTCCACGCCGGGATCTCCGGCTGCTCGCCGATGAGGAACTCGAGCGGATCGGCGAGCTCCCCGAGCCGGCCCTGCTGCCACCGGATGCCGAGGAGGTGCCCGGACGCGGTCGACATCGCTCGGGCCGGGGCGACCCCGCTCCCGGTGGCGAGTACGTCCTCGGTCAGGGCCTCTGCGTCGTCGTAGCGTTCGTCGATCGCCGCGATGGCCGCGGCGAGGTACCGGTTCGACCACCGGCGACCCGCGGCGCCGGCGTCGGCCAGGAGCCGCTCGCACTCGTCGAACGCCGTGCGGAGCGCTGCTCCGTCGCCGCGGAACATGGCCACGGAGCAACGCAGGTGGTTCGCCTCCCACTCGGCGGCTCGATCTCCCGTGCGGCGCGCCGCGCGGTGAAGATCGGTGGCCGCGGCCTCCCGGGCCGGGAGGTCGTCGGGGTGGCCGAGCGCCATGTAGGCGTAGGGCAGCACCTCGCAGGCCGCGTGGTCATCGCCCGGATCGAGCCCGGCCATGGCCTCGAGGAACATGTCCCGGCATCGGTCCGGCTCCCCGGAGATCGAGTGCAGGATGCTGGCCGTCGCCAAGATGCGGCCGCGCCACTTCGCATCGGTCTCGACGGCGATGGCCGCGTCCGCGACGGCGGCGGCCCGCTCCTGCAATGGGCCGGCGTCCACGGCCTCGCCCAGCTGCACCGCGCTCACCGTCGCTCGCCGGCGCAGGTCGGCGTGCCCGAGCCGCAGCGCCTCCTCGGCGATGTCGAGCAGCGGCTCCGCGTGCCCGGGCCGCCCGTCCAGCCGATCGCAGTCGCGCGCCTCCAGCTGCAGGTCCAGCACCGCGGCACGCCCCCAGCCGTGGGTCTCCGCGATGTCTGCCGCCTGCGTGAACCAGGCGGAGGCATCCGCGTAGGCCTCGGCGACGAGGGAGGCGCGCCCGGCGGCGACCAGCGCGGCCACTGCGGCATCCGGATCGAGCTCGGCCGTCCGGGCGAGGTGCTGGGCCCGGACTGCCGGGTCATAGCAGCGCAGCCCGACCGCGTGGTGCAGCTCCTTCCGCCGCCCGCTCGGCACCAGGTCGTAGGCGACCTTCGCCAGCAGGGAGTGGGCGAAGCGGAGGCGGCCCTGCTCGCGGACGAGGACGCCGCTCGCGATGAGCCCGTCGAGCTGCCCGATGTCGGCGACGCCACGCAGCAGGGAGACCTCCACCGGATCTCCACCGACCGCAGCTGCATCGAGCAGGGGGCGACAGCCAGGAGGGACCCCACCGAGTCGTGCATGGACCAGCGCCAGGAGCGAGGGACTCAACGACAGCCCGTCGTCGCGCTCCCCGGGCACCCACGGCCGCTCCTCCCCGAGCGACGCCAAGAGCTCGAGCGCGTAGAGGGGGTGGCCGCTCGTGTGCTCGTGCAGCCACCGTCCCACCGCCCCCGCTTCCGCTCGGGCGTGGCCCGCGTGCGCCGCCAACGCAGTCAGTGCGTCGGGTTCCAGTCCTGAGAGCGGGAACGCCTCGTGATCGGGGAGGTCCATCGCGGGGGCGTGCTCGAAGCGCCCGGTCAGCAGGCAGGCCACCGCGGGGTCGGCAGCGACCGTCAGGAGGACGTCCTGGGTGCTCGGCCCGGCGCGGTCGATGTCGTCGACGAGCAGCAGGGGGTGGTCGAGCGCGGCCAGTGCCTGCGTGATCGCCCTGGTGGCTCGTACGGTCACGCCTTCCGGCTCCCGCAGGCGGCCGAGTGCCTCCCGGTCCACCGGGTCGTGCAGGTCTGCGAGCCGTCGCGGAACGTCGCGCTCCGGTGAGGCCGCAGCAAGACGTCGGAGCAGATCCTCGACCGGCGTCAGCGCCGCCCAGGGGTTCTCCGCGCACGCCACGCGGAACACCGGCCCGGCCTGCCAGCTCCGAGCAGCTGCGGCGAGGAACGTGGTCTTGCCGATGCCCGCCGGCCCTGTGACCTGGACGACCTTCCCCTGCTCGAGCAGGTGCCCCACCTGCTCGAGGTCTCGCTCCCGCCCGAAGGTCGGCCCGGGTGACGGGCTGTCCCGCGCCGGCTCGGTCGCTTCGAGCAAGCGATGGTGCAGCGACCGCAGCTGCGGCCCGGGCTCGATCCCGAACGTGTCGATCAGCTTCCGGCGTGCTCGGTGGAACGTCTGCAGGGCCTCGGCGACACGTCCGGCGCGCTGCAGGGCAACCAGCAGCAGCTCCCAACGACGCTCCCTCCCTGGGTCTGCCGTCGTCAGCTCCTTCAGCTCAACCAGCGCACGGTCGATCTGGCCGACGCTGATCAAGAGCTCGGCCCGCCGGTCCTGCAGCTCGGTGACCGACTGGTCGACGGCCCGTCGGCACGCAGCCGCGACCTCGTCGTCACCGAGTTCCGGCACGGGTGGTTCGCGGGCCATCGACAGGAGGTCCTCGACGGTGGCGAGGTCGCGCACGTCGTCGTCGGACGTCGATGCCCGCACCGCCGACACCCAGGCCTCGAAGCGGCGGAGGTCGACATCGGACTCGGGGTGCAGGCAGTAGCCCGATGCTCCCCGGACGATCGCGTCCCGATCGGTGCGCTGCCGGAGGCGGGAGATGTGGTTGTGCAGCGATTGGCGGGCGGTCCGGGGTGGCTCGCCCGCAGGCCAGAGCACGTCGACGAGCCGGTCTTCGGTGACGGCGTCGGGGAAGGCGAGCGCGAGCGCAGCCAGGAGGCGGCTCTGCGCCGCGCTGACCGGGATCGTCTGGCCTTGCCGGTCGGTCACGACGAGTGCGCCGAAGGTCCGGAGGGCCAACCGGGTGGGCACGGGCAGACCCTAACCCGCCGCAGGAGCGCTGTTATCGGGCTGTTAGCGACCCGTCGTACGGTCGCCTCCGACGTAGAGCCCGGGCGGGGAGTGACTGATGGCGGTTGGCGGGGCACGGTTGGCTGCTGGGACGACGCGGGGAGGCCCTGGGGTGATCGCCGCTCTGGTGGTGGCCCTGCTGGCGCCGCTGTTGGCGGTGGCGCCGGTGGCGCCGGTCGCAGCCCAGGACGCCGACCAGGTGTCAGCGCCGGTGGAGCGGATCGGTGGGGTGAGCAGGGTCGAGACGGCGGTGGCCGTGTCGGAGGCCTTCTTCGATTCCGCGGACGACGTGGTGCTCGCCAGGGCTGGGGACTTCCCGGACGCGCTGGCGGCGGGGCCGTTGGCTCGTTCGGTGGGCGGACCGATCCTGTTGACGCCGGAGGAGGTGTTGCCGGACGCGGTGGTGGACGAGCTCGAGCGCCTGGGCACGAAGCGGGTCACGGTGGTCGGCGGTGCCGCCGCGGTGGCGCCATCGATCGGCGTTCGCCTGGAGGATCTGGGGCTGACCGTGGGTCGGTTGGGTGGTGTCGATCGGTACGAGACGGCCCGCATGATCGCCGGGGCGGTCGGGTTCGAGGACGGCCGCGCCGTCCTGGCTCGCGGTCGGGGAGACGGGGCGAGCGACGGCTTCGCCGACGCGCTGACCGCGGGAACCTTCGGCATCACGGGGTCCGACATCCCCACGGTGCTGACCGAGCAAGCGGTCCTGCCGGCAGCGACGAGCGAGGTGCTCCGCGGACGCGATGGCTTGGCCGTCACCGTGGTCGGAGGGCCAGCGGCCGTGTCCGAGCAGGTCGAGGTGGACATGTCCGGTCTGGTCGCGTCGACGGTGCGGCTGTCGGGACGGGATCGGTTCGCCACATCGGTCGTGGTCGCCGATGCGGTGTCGGCTGGCGTGCGCGAGCCGGTGACGTTGCTCGTCGCGACGGGGGAGGCGTTCCCCGACGGGCTGGTGGCTGGTGCGCTGACCGAGGCGCTGGAGTCGCCGATCGTGCTCGTGCCCTCGGAGCTCGCGCCGCGCGTCGCCCGGACCCCGGGCGCGCGGCTCGCCAGCTCCGCTCCGGAGGTGGCGCAGTACCTGCGAGATGTGTGTCCCACCGTGCGGCGGGCGGTCGTGCTCGGTGCCGCCGCCGCGGTGTCGGCCGACGTGCACGCCGCGGTGGGGGAGCTGCTCACGTGCGCCAAGGAGCAGCCGACCACGCCGGGACCCACCTCGCCCCCGACGTCGACCACGACCACGTCGACGACGTCGAGCACCTCGTCGACGTCGAGTACGTCGTCGACCACGACCACGACCACGTCATCGACCACGACCACGTCATCGACCACGACCACGTCATCGACCACGACCACGCAGCCGTCCGAGCCAGGTGTCGTGCCCGACATCGTGGGGTTCCGGCAGGTGTCGGCGATCACGGCGGTCGACGACGCCGGGCTGGTGCCGGTCCTGACCTCGACGGAGCCGCACCCGACGGTGCCCGCCGGTCGGGTGCTGCGCCAGGACCCAGCGCCGGGCAGCTCCGTCGAGCTCGGCTCGGCGGTGACCTACGTGCTGTCGTCGGGGCCGTCGCTGGTCGAGGTGCCCGACGTGGTCGGGTTCAGCGCGGTGCAGGCCCGAAGCGAGATCGAGGGTGCTGGTCTCGACGTGGGTCGTGAGGGGACCACCGAGTCCGACACGGTCGGCGTGGACCAGGTCGACAACCAGCTTCCCGAGGCAGGTCAGCAGGTGCTGCCGGGCACGCCGGTGGACATCGAGCTCGCGATCGGCGGGGTCAACGGCCCGCCCGAGATCACCTCCACCCCGGCCACCATGAAGCTGATCGACGGGAACGCCTACGTCTACGACGCCGTGGCCACTGACCCCGATTCCGGAGACGACCTGACCTGGGTGCTGCAGGCCGGCCCCTCCAACGCCGGCATCGACGCCGACACCGGACGTGTGACCTGGACGCCGCGCTACGAGAACAACGGCTCCATCATCCTGTTCGACGACACCGGCGCCCACGACTTCGTGGTCCGGGTCGAAGACGGCCGGGGTGGCATCGACACCCAGTCCTGGACCCTCGAGGTCCGCCTGCCCAACCGCGCGCCGACCGCGGTCGACGACCGCATCACCGGAACCGTCGGCTCCCCCCTGGCGGCCGGGCCCGAGGGCGGGGTGCTCGCCAACGACACCGATCCGGACGGCGACGCGCTGACGGCGGAGCTGGTGGCGGCGCCGACCAACGGCGAGGTCACACTCGCGCCGGACGGGTCCTTCGAGTACCGACCCCTCGGGCCGCTCAGTGCCTCCCGGCCCGGCATCGACCTGACCCGGTTGTCGGGGGCCGAGGCGACGGCCAGCAGCCAGAACGGGCCGAACTTCGGTCCCGAGCGGGCCATCGACGGCTATGACGGCACATCGTGGCTCACGAGCCCGAGCGACCGCCCAGGCGATGGCGACGAGGATCCGTGGTTGCAGGTCACCTTCCCGGAGCCGGTGACGGTGCGGTCCATCGCCTACCGGGGCAGTCGCCAGACGGACAACGTCCCGTACGACTTCGTCCGCGGGGAGTTCCAGCTGCTCGCCGAGGACGGCTCGCAGCTGTGGAGCAGCGGGTCCGTGGACCTCCCCGGGCCGACCCACGACGCCGAGGTCGACGTTGTCGCGTCGGCGGGCGAGCCGGTCGACGGTGTCACCGCGGTGCGGTTCGTGGGTCTCGAGGACCAGGTCAACGTCTACCGCGGTCTGGGTGAGCTGATCGTCACCGGCGACGGGCCGGTCACGGGGCTGCACCCCGCGCTGGAGTGGGCCTGGACCGACGACGACCCGTCCGAACCGGTCACCGGCGCTGAAGGTGCGTCGTTGAACAGCCCGTCGGTGGGTGACCTGGACGGCGACGGCTGGCCTGAGGTCGTCTTCCTCGCCCGGCCTGTCACCTTCCAGCCCCAGGAGCCGGCACGTGTCGTGGCGCTGGACGGACGGGACGGATCGGTCCGGTGGACCACGCCCGTCGAGTACTGGACCACCTCCTCGCCCACGCTCGCCGACCTCGACGGCGACGGCACGATGGAGGTCGTCGTCGTCGGCGGCACCGCCCGGCAGGACCTCGTCGTGCTGGACCACGAGGGCGAGATCGAGACCACGTTGCGGACCGGAACCGGGTTCAGCCGCATCGGCAACCTGGCGGTCGCCGACCTGCACGGCGACGGGTTCCCGGAGGTCGTCGCAACGGTCGAGGGCCGGGTGGGTGCCTTCGAGTTCCGCGACGGCCTGCTGGCCCAGCTCTGGCGGGCACCGTCGGAGGGCTCGGACGTCTGCTCCCACGCCGGCTTGAACAACTACGTCGTGTACTGCGCACCGATCGTGGCCGACATCGATCTCGACGGCTCCCCGGAGATCGTGCACGGCCGCGTCGTCTACGGCTCCGACGGCACGGTCGAGTACCGCAACGACGACCTCGCCGGCGGGTTCACCGCCGTCGGCGACCTCGACGACGACCCGTTCGCCGAGATCGTCCTGGTCCGGGACGGCCAGGTGCGGGTGCTCGAGCACGACCTGACCGTCGCCCGCGGGCCGGTCGCGCTGGCCCCGGCGGGCGAGAGCGGCGTCACACGGGGCGGCCCGCCGACGATCGCCGACTTCGACGGCGACGGCGATCCGGAGATCGGCATCGCCGGCAAGTCGCGCTACCGGGTGTTCGAAGCCGACCTCACCCTGCTGTGGGAGGCCGAGACACAGGACAACAGCTCGAACTTCACCGGATCGACGGTCTTCGACTTCCTGGCCGACGGCTCCCCGGAGGTCGTGTACCGGGACGAGCGGAACCTGTGGGTCTTCGACGGCGCAGACGGGACGGTGCTGTCGGAGACCCCGCTGGGTTCTTGGACGGCGATGGAGTACCCGGTGGTGGCCGACATCGACGGTGACGGCGAGGCGGAGATCGTTGTCGGTTCGGACGCCAACCGCACGCTGCCCGATGGTGAGGTGCAACCGCTCGGCATGTACGCCTTCGGGAGCCCGGCCGGTGGATGGGTGCGGGCCCGGCCGATCTGGAACCAGCACGCCTACCACGTCACCAACGTCGAGGTGGATGGCGCGATCCCCCGCACTCCCCAGCCCCACTGGTTGGTGCCAGGCCTGAACGCGTTCCGCCAGAACACGTTCATGCCCGACGAGGTCGAGCAGCTGGACCGCTTCACGTACCGGGCGTCGGACGGGGTCGGCAGTGACGAAGCGACCGCGTACCTGGAGCTCCTGCCACCGTCGAACGCGCCGGTCATCACCTGCGGCCCGAGGGGACCCGCCACCGTCGGGGTGCCGTACCAGGCACGGATCTGCGCCTACGACGCCGACGGTGACGAGCTCACCTACACCGGCGGCGCAACGGCGGTTGGCCCGGGGACACCCACGAGCCTGGCCATCGACCCGGTCAGCGGCGTCGTCACGTGGACTCCCACGTCGGCCGGTGCTCACGTGGTCGAGGTGACCGTTGATGACGGCGCGGGTCACTCGGTGGTGGGGGTGTTCGCCCTGGCGGTGGTGGAGCCGGTCGAGGTTCCCACCTTGGTCGGCGAGGACAGCGGTGACGTGGCGGGAATGCTCGATGCGGCCGGGCTCCGGGTGGGGGCGGTGCGTCAGACGGGAGACGAGGCTCCGGCAGGCACCGTGCTCGACCAGCATCCGCCTGCGGGCGCGGCCGTGCCCCCCGGGAGCCGTGTCGATCACACCGTGTCCGCCGGGCCGTCTCCGGCGCATGCCGACGCCGACGGCGACGCGTTCAGCCCGGCTGAAGGGGATTGTGACGACGCGGACCCCACCGTCAACCCCGGCGCCAGCGATCCGGCCGGCGACGGCATCGACCAGAACTGCGACGGGATCGACGGGATGCTCGATGCCGTCGCAGTCGGCATCACCGGGTCCGATGCGTCGCTGGTCGTGGGTCGCAGCCGGTCCTACACCGCCCAGGCGCTGCTGCCCGATGGGCGGGTCGTCGACATCACCGAGCTGGCCACCTTCGACGTCGTCGACGGCGCGGTCGCCACGGTTGCAGGACGCACCATCACGGCGGTGGCGGCCGGGACGACGGGGGTGACGGCGACCTTCGCCGGGCTCACGGCGACCAAGGCGCTCACCGTGGTCGACGGCGTCGCTGCCGACGAGCTCCCGCCGATCGCCGAGATCACCAGCCCTGCCCCCGGTGCGGAGGTGTCGAGCGAGGTCGAGATCCGGGGCACGGCATCCGACGCGAACCTCACCGGCTGGCGGCTCTCGGTGGTGGCTGCCGACGGCACGCTCCTGCACGAGATCAACGCCGGGACGGGCCAGGTGGTCGACGGACCGCTCGGGACGCTGGCATCGGCCGCGGTGCCTCCGGGTGTGGTCACGGTGCGGCTCGACGTGGAGGATGCAGGCGGCAACGTCTCACGCGTGGACGTGCCGGTGCAGGTGCTGGAAGGCCCCCAGGCCGGCGCGTTCTCGCTGTCGTTCACGGACCTCGTGGTGCCGACCGCGGGCTTGCCGCTGTCCGTGGTGCGCACCTACGACTCCCGGAACAGCCAGGTCGGGGACTTCGGCGCCGGCTGGACGCTCGATCTGACGGGACTCGACCTGCGGGTGAGCCGCGACCAGGGGCTCGGCTGGGAGCTCGCTTCGGGTCGGTGGGGTTCGACGACGCTCGTTCCGAGCATCGAGCACAGCGTGACCGTCTCGTTCGACGACGGGACGCGCGATGTGTTCGATCTCGCTCCCTCACCCGGGTCGGCGACGTTCGTCCCGTTGCAGTTCACGACCGCGGCGTACCAGCCCCGTCCTGGGTCCACCGGGACGTTGGTGCCGCTGGGCAACCGGAACCTCCTGGTGCTGCAAGGAGCCGACGGCGCTGAGCTCGTCGACGACTCCACGTTGCGGCCCTACGAGCCCGAAGGGTTCGTGTACACGCGACGTGACGGCACCATCTACACCGTCGACGCGTCCGGGCAGGTGTCCCGCATCGAGGACCGGAACGCCAACGTCATCACCGTCGACGACGGCGGGATCCTGCACTCCGCCGGTCCGTCGGTGACCTTCACGCGGGATGCGCTCGGGCGGATCACGTCCGTGACCGATCCGGCAGGGGTGTCCCAGAGCTACGGGTACAGCGCAGCAGGTGACCTGACGTCCCACACGGACCCCGAGGGCAACACGACCACCTACCGGTACGCAGCCGGTCATCGGCTGGTGGAGGTCGTCGATCCCCTCGGCCGGACCGGCGTGCGCTACGAGTACGACGACTCTGGTCGGGTCACCGCCGTCACCGACGCCGCAGGACGCCGCACGATGATGAGCCGTGATCTGGGCACTCGCAGCGAGGTCGTGACCGGCCCCGATGGCGACGTCACGGTCCTCGAGTACGACGCGGCGGGCAACGTGATCCGGACGGTCGATCCGGAAGGTGGGGAGACCACCCGCACCTTCGACGACCGGGGTCGCCTCCTCACCGAGACCGATCCGCTGGGGCGGACGACCGAGCGGACCTACGACGCCGCCGGGAACCTGGTGACCGAGGCGGATGCGACGGGAGCGACGACGACTCGCACCTTCTCGCCGTCCGGTGAGCTGACGAGCGAGACCGACCCCCTCGGCCGGACGACGACGTTCACCTACGACAGCCGCGGGAACCTGCTGACCGTCGCCGACGATGCCGGTGTCGTGGTCGAGCGCCTCTCGTACGACGACAGGGGCAACGTCCGCACGATGACCGACGCGTCGGGCGCGACGACGACGTACTCCTACGACGCGCGCGGCGCCCTGGTCGGTGCTGTCGACCCGCTCGGTCGGACCACCTCGGTGGGTCGGGACGACCTCGGTCAGCCGGTGACCGTCACCGGGCCCGACGGATCGACGACCGAGGTCTCCTACGACCGTCGCGGTCTGCCCACGGCCGTCACTGACGGCGCGGATGCGACCTCGACGCTCGAGTACGACCCGTTGGGCGCCCTCACCGGGGTCCAGGACCCGACCGGTCGACGGGCCGAGGTCGTGCTCGACGCCGTCGGCCTCGAGCAGGCGGTCACGGTTCCGGGCTTCGGCACCACGACCTTCACCTACACGTCCGACGGGGAGCGGGCCACGGCCACCGACCCCGAAGGGGGCGTGACCAGCTTCGCCTACGACGGCATGGGCCGACCCGTCAGCCAGACGCGGCCCGATGGGACCACCGTGTCGACCGAGTACGACCCGGCAGGCCAGGTCGTGAAGGAGGTCGACGCCCGCGGCGGTCAGACCACCTACACCTACGACCTGGCTGGCCGTGTGACCACCGCGACCGATCCGCTCGGAGCCGTCCGACGGTTCGCCTACGACGCCGCGGGCCAGCTGGTGAGCGAGGAGGATCCGGTGGGTGGCGTCACCGCCCACGCGTACGACGCATCGGGGCGTCGGATCTCGACAACGCATCCGGACGCCACGACGGAGACCTTCGGCTACGACGCCACCGGCAACCTCGTGGTCCACGTCGATGCGGCAGGCAACGAGACGCGCTTCGGCTACGACGACGCCGGTTCCCTGATCGAGGTCGTGGAACCAGGCGGTGCCACGACGCGGGCGTCCTATGACCTCGCGGGGAACCTGTCGTCGGTCACGGACGCGAACGGGCACACGACCCGACACCGCTACGACCGGGCCGGCCGCCTCGTGGAGACCTTCTTCCCGTCGGGTCTTCGCGAGCAGATCAGCTACGACGCAGCAGGCGTCCCGACCGCCTTCACCGACCGCGCCGGTCAGACCACCACGGTCGTCACGGACGGTGCGGGCCGGGTGATCCAGCAGACGTTCCCGGACGGTCGGGGGATCGGCCGGAGCTACGACGCGACGGGCGCGCTCGTCGAGACGAGGGACGAGCGCGGGACGACGACCTACGCGCGGGACGCGCTCGACCGCTTGACCGCCATCCAGCACCCCGACGGCTCGCGGATGAGCTTCAGCTACGACGACGCGGGGAACCGCACGTCGATGACGGCGCAGGCAGCGGGTGGCACTGCCGAAGCGACGTCGTACGGTTACGACGCCGCCAACCGCTTGGTCACCGTCATCGACCCGCAAGGCGGGCTCTCTGAGCTCTCGTACGACCTCGCGGGTCGGCCGACGCGGACAGCCCACCCCAACGGGACCGAGACCGTCCGCACCTTCGATCCCATGCACCGGCCGGCCACGATCGAGCACCGCTCGGGTGCCTCCGTGCTCGAGCGGTTCGTCTACGACCGCTCGGCCGTCGGGGACGTCACCGCCATCTCCGCTGCCGACGGTTCGACGTCGGAGTTCGAGTACGACTCGCGCCGACGCGTGGTCCAGGAGACGCACGAGGCCGGAGACGGCACGGTGCTGCGATCGAGGTCCTACACCTACGACCCGGTCGGGAACCGGCTGACGGCGACCGACAGCACGGGCTCGGTCGAGCAGTACACCTACGACGCCGAGAACCGGCTGCTCACGGCTGGCGGGGTGGCCTTCGCCTACGACGCCAACGGCGACCAGGTCTCCCGGAGCGACGGCAGCACGATCGAGACCTACGGGTACGACACCCGTGGCCTCATGACCGTCGCGGTCCACGCCGGGGGTGTGACCCGGTACACCTACGACGCCAACGGCGAACGGGTGGCACGTGCGGGCGCCGGAGGGTCGGTCGGCTTCCTCGTCGACCCGCTCTCGCCGACGGGCACCAGCGAGGTCGCCGTCGAGCACGACGCGTCGGGTGCCACGGTCGCGACCGCCACGTTCGGCCTCGATCCGCTCAACGAACACCGGAGCGGCGTCTCGAGCTACCTGCACGCCGACGAGATCGGCAGCATCCGGGCGGTGACCGACGACCTCGGGCAGGTCACGGCGACGGAGACGTTCGCCGCGTTCGGGGAGCGGGTGGCTGCCGCGGGTCAGAACCCGACGCCGTACGCCTTCGCCGGACAGCGGCTCGACGACGAGACCGGGCTCTACCACCTCCGGGCTCGGCAGTACCGACCCGAGACCGGCCGGTTCACAGGGGTCGACCGGCTTCCCGGTGTGCTCGCGGATCCGCTGAGCCGGCATCCCTACCTGTACTCGAGGGCCAACCCGCTCAGCTTCGAGGACCCGACCGGCCTGGCGCCGTCGCTCGTGCAGGTCGCGGTGGCCTCGGGCATCGTGACGGGTCTCGTGAAGGCGTTCCAGGCTCCGGCCGGCCGGGCGTGGGAAGCCTTCTGGCGGGGGTTCATCGTCGGCGCGCTGGTGGGGGCTGCCGCCCACGTCATCGTGGGCAGCGTCGGCGTCGGCATCGCCGGGACCGTGAAGAACTTCTTCTTCCTCGGCGGGTTCTCGAGCAAGACAGCGGTGGTCACGTTCGTGCCGGTGCTCGCCCTGATGCTGGCGGGCAAGTCGCTGTTCGGTGTGGCGTCGAGCTACGGCGACTTCCGTGGGAACCCCGACAACCGCGGGAAGCCGTTCAACGTCTGCGCGGCCTTCGTCGCCTCGTACGTGGGCGAGCTCGCCAGCCTCGGACTCAGCGAGGCGATCGCCAAGGGGGTCCGGGAGGCCGCGCAGCCGTTCGCGGAGCGAGTCTTCGAGTTCCTCCTCGGTGTGGGCGGCGATGCCCTCGAGAACCGGGTCTCGTGCTGACGGGCGCCGAGGACGCGGAATGCGGACTCCGGGCGGCCGGCACCGCGCCCGTAGTCTCGGCCCATGGCCAAGGCACCCGTGCTCACCCCCCAGGCGGAGGACTTCCCCCGCTGGTACCAGGACGTCCTCAACAAGGCGGAGCTGGCCGACAACGGGCCGGTGCGGGGCACGATGGTCATCCGCCCCTACGGCTACGGCCTGTGGGAGCGCATGCAGGCCGAGATGGACCTGCGCATCAAGGCCTGCGGGGCCGAGAACGCCTACTTCCCCCTCTTCATCCCCGAGAGCTACCTCAAGCGGGAGGCCGACCACGTCGAGGGCTTCAGCCCCGAGCTCGCCGTCGTCACCCACGGCGGCGGCAAGGAGCTCGAGGAGCCCATCGTGGTGCGCCCCACGTCGGAGACGGTCATCGGCGAGTACATGGGCAAGTGGATCCAGAGCTACCGCGACCTGCCGCTGCTGCTGAACGCCTGGGGCAACGTGGTGCGGTGGGAGCTGCGCCCCCGCCTGTTCCTGCGCACCACCGAGTTCCTCTGGCAGGAGGGCCACACCGCCCACGCCACCCGCGAGGACGCCGCCGCCTACGCCGCCCGGATCCTGGAGGATGCCTACCGGGCCTTCATGGTCGACATCCTCGCCATGCCGGTGCTGGTGGGCATCAAGCCCAGCTACGACCGCTTCGCCGGTGCCATCAACACCCTCGCCTGCGAGGGGATGATGCGCGACGGCAAGGCGCTGCAGATGGGCACCAGCCACGAGCTGGGCCAGAACTTCGCCAAGGCCTTCGACATCCAGTACCTCGACGCCGACAGCAAGCAGCAGCTGTGCTGGACCACGTCGTGGGGCAGCTCCACCCGCATGGTCGGCGGGCTCATCATGTGCCACGGCGACGACCGGGGCCTGCGGGTCCCGCCCCGCCTCGCCCACATCCAGGTCGTGGTCCTCGTGATCCGCGACGAGGACGGTGCCGGCGGCGTCGCCGAGGGCATCCACGACGAGCTGGTGCGCGCCGGCGTGCGCTCCCGCCTCGACGACCGGGTCGACACCGCCTTCGGGCGGCGCTCCACCGACTGGGAGCTCAAGGGCGTGCCGATCCGCCTCGAGATCGGGCCACGCGACGTCGCCGACGGCCAGGCCGTGCTGGTGCGCCGCGACACGGGGGAGAAGACGCCCGTGCCCCTCACCGAGATCGCCACCACCGTGCCGCGCCTGCTGGAGCAGATCCAGGCCGACCTGCTCGCCGAGGCCACGACGATGCGCGACGAGCGCACCACCGACGTCGACTCGGTCGAGGGCGTGCTCGAGGCAGCATCGACCGGCTTCGCCCGGGTCCCGTGGCCGGTGGTCGCCGGGGAGCAGGCCGCCGCCCGCCTGGGCACGAAGGCGGTCACCGTGCGCTGCATCCAGCGTGAGGACGGCAGCGTGCCGGACGACGAGGACGAAGACGGCCTCTACGCGATCTGCGCTCGCTCGTACTGAGTCGGACCTTCGGGTAGAGTCGTCAGCCGAACTCGTTCCTTGCTCGGAGCGTGGGCCTCGGGCCCACGCTTCTCTGCTTTCTGGACCCCGACACGCCCGAGGAGGTGCACGCCATGGCCAAGACCGATCTCGTCCGCAGCCTGGTCGAGCCCCTCGCCGCCGAGGCCGGGGCCGACATCTACGACGTGACCCTCGCCGGCGGGAAGCTCGTCGTCGCGCTCACCCGCGCCGACGGCGTCGACCTCGAGACCATCACCAGCGTCTCCCGCCAGCTCAACGAGGTCCTCGACGAGCAGGACCCGATCAGCGGCTCCTACACCCTCGAGGTCACCAGCCCCGGCCTGGAGCGCAACCTGCGCACGGCCGAGCACTTCGCCGGCGCCGTCGGCGACGAGGTCACCATCCGCACCAACCCACAGGTCGAGGGCGAGCGCCGGGTCCGCGGCACGCTGCGCGCCGCCGACGACACCACGGTCACCGTGGACCTCGAGGACGGCGGCGAGCGCACGCTCGACATCGCCGACATCGAGCGGGCCCGCACCGTGTTCACCTGGGGCAACCCCGACAAGCCGGGCAAGTCCCCCAAGAAGTCTCCGCAGAAGAAGACCGCACGAAGCAAGGAACCCCGATCGACATGAGCAACCCGGACATGTTCGAGGCCCTCCAGGCGCTGGCCGCCGAGAAGGGCATCTCCGTCGACACCCTCATGGCCGCGCTGGCCGACGCCCTGGAGTCCGCCTACAAGCGGATGCCGGGCGCGCTCGAGTACGCCTGGGTCACCATCGACCCCGGCACCTTCGACATCCGCGTCTACGGCCAGGAGCTCGACGAGGACGGCGAGCCCGAGGGCGACGTCTTCGACGTGACCCCCGAGAACTTCGGCCGCATCGCCGCCCAGACGGCCCGCCAGGTCATGACCCAGCGCATCCGCGAGGCCGAGCGCGAGCTCAAGTACGAGGAGTACGCCGGCCGCGAGGGAGACATCGTCACCGGCATCGTCCAGCAGAACGACAGCCGCTACACGCTGCTCGACCTCGGCCGGGTCGAGGCCCTGCTGCCCCAGGCCGAGCAGGTGCCCCACGAGCGCCCCGAGAACAACGCCCGCCTCAAGGCCTACATCGTCGAGGTCCGCAAGACGGCCAAGGGCCCCCAGATCGTCGTGTCCCGCACGCACCCGGGCCTGATCCTGGAGCTGTTCAAGCTCGAGGTGCCCGAGATCGCCGACGGCATCGTCGAGATCAAGGCCTGCGCCCGCGAGCCAGGCCACCGCACGAAGATGGCCGTGGCCTCCAACGAGAACAACGTCGACCCCGTCGGCGCCTGCGTCGGTGCCCGCGGCTCCCGCGTCCGCCAGGTCGTCACCGAGCTGCGCGGCGAGAAGATCGACATCGTGCCCTTCTCCGAGGACCCCTACGAGTTCGTGGCCAAGGCCCTCCAGCCCGCCCGGGTCAAGGAGGTCCGCATCGACGAGAACACCGGCACCGCCATGGTCATCGTCCCCGACCACCAGCTGAGCCTGGCCATCGGCAAGGAGGGCCAGAACGCCCGCCTCGCCGGCCGCCTCACCGGTTGGGCCATCGACATCAAGTCCGAGACCCAGCTCGCCGAGGCCGAGGCGGCCTACGCCGCCGAGGACTGGGCCGAGGGCGAGTGGGTGGTCGACGAGGAGACCGGCGAGCAGGTCTGGCAGCCCGCCGAGGGCGGCCCGGCCGTCTCCGCCGCCGAGTACCTGGAAGGCGAAGAGGACGAGGTCGAGGAGCCGGCCGCCGCCGAGGCGGCCCCGGACTCCGACGACACCCAGGTCACCGAGGACGCCGATGTGGCCGTGGCCGACGACGAAGACGTCGTCGAGCCGCTCGATCCCGCCGCCGACCTCGCCGCCGCCGCTGACGACGCCGTCCAGGCCGAGGTCGGCGACGACCCGGTCGAGCGCGTCCAGCCCGACGTCCCGTCCGGCGATGTGCCGTCCGAGGCCGCCGAGGAGCAGGCCCTCACCGCGGAACCCGCGGTCGAGGGATCCGAGCTCGGAGGGGCTGTCGAAGACCCGGCATCCGAGCCGACCTGAGCTCGCCGACGCGGACCTGCATCGGTTGCCAGCGGTCTGCTGGAACCGACGAACTGGTCCGCATGGTCCGAAGCCAGGAGGGAACGGTCGAGTTCGGTCGTACACTCCCTGGTCGGGGCGCATGGCTGTGCATCGCGACGCTCTCCGAGTGCGCGGCGCTGGCGCTGCGCCGCCGGGCGTTCGAACGAGCCTTCCGAGGCCCGGTCGATCACGCTTCGGTCGAGTCCGCGGTGCACAACGCCGCTGACTCGGTTCGTGACCCAGAGCAGAACGCGCGAGGATGACTGGTCGCGCAGCAGATCCCTACTGACGTAACGCAAGGCGAAACGAAGACTTTTGGCAGGCAAGATCAGGGTGTACGAGCTCGCACGTGAGCTCGGACTCGAGAACAAAGAGACCGTCGACCTGTGCAACTCGCTCGGGATCGGCGTCAAGAGCCACTCCTCGAGCATCGTGGAGCCGCAGGCTGATCGCGTCCGCCGCAAGGCGGAGCGTGAGGGGTTGGTGCGCGAGCCCAAGCCCGACACCGGCGATGGCGACGGCAAGGCAGCCGCGGAGGCCGAGGCCCCCGCGACCAAGAAGGCTGCGCCGGCCAAGAAGGTCGTGGCCAAGAAGGCCGTGGCCCCCAAGCCGAAGCCCCAGCCCGAGCCGGCCGACGAGCAGCCCGCGGCGTCCGACGAGACGTCCGCGCCCGCCGCCCCCACGCCGCCGCCGGCCTCCGCGCCTGCGGCGACGCAGGCCGGTCGGGCCGATGCGCCCATGCCGCGCCCGCCCGCCGTGCGCCCCACGAAGGGCGTCGTGAAGTCCAGCGGCAGCGAGCACCCCCCGGCCCGCCCCAAGGAGGACGAGCCGGCCGCGCCCGCCCCGCCCCAGCCCCCGGCTGCGGCGCCGCCCGCCCCACCTGCTGCGCCCAAGCCGCCGAGCGAGGCTCCCAAGCCGCCCGCGGCCGCGCCCGAGCCCCCGGCCGAAGCGCCCGCCGCGTCGGCACCGAAGCCGCCGAGCGAGGCCCCCAAGCCCCCGTCGGCTGCGCCCACGCCGCCCCCGGCCGCACCTCCGGCGCCGCCCGAGGCCCCCGAGGCCCCGGCCGCATCCGACGCGCCCCGTCCGCCGACGGCAGTCAACGACCCCGGTGCCAAGCCGGGCTCGAAGACGCCGCCCAAGTCGGCGTCCGGCAAGCCGATCCCGCCGCCCCCGGGTCCCATGATCTCCCGCGGCGGCAAGCCGATCCCGCCGCCGCCCGGCGCTGGTGGCCGCGGTCCGGCCCCCGCCCCGAGCGGTCCGGGCAACCGCCCCGCCCGCCGTGGCGCGGCCGGTCAGGTCCGCTACACGCCCCCGCCCGCCAACACCGGCGGCCCCCGCCCCGGTGGCGGTCCCGGTGGTGGTCGTCCCGGCCCCGGTGGCGGTCGCCGCCCACCGAAGCGCCGTGGCGGTCGTCGTCGCCGCAACCGCGACGAGCTGCAGCCCATCGAGGCTCCCAGCTTCACGCCCCATGACGCTCCGATCCCGGACCACGAGGTCGTCATCGAGCGCGCCTCGACGCCCCAGGACATCGGCCCCAAGCTGAACCGCACCGCGTCCGACGTCGTGCGCTTCCTCATGGAGCAGGGCGAGATGGTCACGGCCACGCAGTCGCTCTCCGACGACATGATCGAGCTGTTCGCCGCCGAGCTCGGCGCCACGATCCGCCTGGTCAACCCGGGCGAGGAAGCCGAGGTCGAGCTGCAGAAGCGCCTCGGCGTCGACGAGCTGCTCGGCGACGACGACGAGGACGACGATTCCCCGTCCCGACCCCCGATCGTCACGATCATGGGTCACGTCGATCACGGCAAGACCCAGCTCCTCGACCACATCCGCGAGGCCAACGTGGTCGCCGGCGAGGCCGGTGGTATCACCCAGCACATCGGCGCCTACCAGGCCGTCAAGAACGACCAGCGGATCACCTTCATCGACACCCCGGGACACGAGGCGTTCACCGCCATGCGCGCCCGTGGTGCGGAGGCCACCGACATCGTCGTGCTGGTCGTGGCCGCTGACGACGGCGTCATGCCCCAGACGCTCGAGGCGCTGAACCACGCCAAGGCGGCCGAGGTGCCGATCATCGTGGCCGTCAACAAGATGGACCTCGAAGCGGCCAACCCCGACCGGGTCATGCAGCAGCTGTCCGAGCACGACCTCATCCCCGAGGAGTGGGGCGGCGAGACGATCTTCAACAAGGTCTCGGCCCTCACCGGCGAGGGCGTGGACGAGCTCCTCGAGAGCCTCCTGCTCGTCTCCGAGCTCGAGGACTACCGCGCCGACCCCGAGGGTCGTGCCGCTGGTGCCGTGCTCGAGTCGCACCTGGACATCGGTCGGGGCCCCGTGGCCACCGTCCTGGTCCAGCGCGGCACGCTGCGCGTGGGCGACCCCATGGTCGCCGGCGCTGCCTTCGGCCGGGTCCGGGCGATCATCGACGACCACGGCGAGCAGATCAAGGAAGCCGGGCCCTCCACGCCCGTGCAGGTCCTGGGTCTGTCCGACGTGGCCGACGCCGGCGACCAGTTCGTCGTCGCCCCCGACGACAAGACGATGAAGGACGTCGCCTCCAAGCGCGACCACTTCCACCGTCTGGCCAACCTCGGCCGGGAGGCCACCGCCACCGGCGGCGGCGCCAAGCTCGAGGACATCTTCGCCGCCATCCAGGCCGGCGAGGTCGCCACCCTCTCGCTCGTCGTCAAGGCCGACGTGAACGGCTCCCTCGAGGCGCTCACCGACTCCCTGAAGAAGCTCGAGCGCGACGACGTCAAGATCGGCTTCGTGCACCGGGCCGTCGGCGGCATCACCGAGAACGACATCCAGTTGGCCTCGGCCTCCAACGCCACCATCATCGGCTTCAACGTGCGACCGGACCGCAAGGCCCGCGAGCTCGCCGATCAAGAGGGCGTGGAGATCCGCACCTACGAGATCATCTACAAGGTGCTCGAGGACATGGAGGCGGCCATGCTCGGCATGCTCGCCCCCGAGTACGAAGAGGTCGTCACCGGCGAGGCCGAGGTCCGCGAGATCTTCTCCGTGCCCCGCATCGGCAAGATCGCCGGTTGCATGGTCCAGAGCGGCGTCATCACGCGCAACTCCAAGGTCCGCTTCCTGCGTGAGGGCACCATCATCTGGAAGGGCTCGATCCAGTCGCTGCGGCGGTTCAAGGACGACGCCACCGAGGTGCGTGCCGGCTTCGAGTGCGGTGTCGGTCTGTCGGACTTCCAGGACCTCAAGGAAGGCGACATCATCGAGACCTTCGAGGAGCGCGAGATCGAGCGGGTGTGATCTGGAGTGGCGCAGCTCTCGAGCTGACCCTCCGCATCCCGCTCGGCGATTCCCTGAAGGCCAAGCGGTCGGTGATCCGACCGATCCTCGACGGCGCCCACCGACGCTTCGGCGTCGCCGCCTCCGAGGTCGCAGACCAGGACGTCCACGACCGGGCGGTCCTGGTCTTCGCCGCGGTCGCCTCCAGCCCCCGCCACGTCGACGAGGTCCTCGATGCCGTGGACCGCTTCGTGTGGTCGTTCCCCGAGGTCGAGGTCGTGGACACCGGCCGCTACTGGGTCGACACCGCGTAGGTTCCGCAGTCCAGACCCGGCCGGCTCGCTAGCGTTGGGTGACATGGCCGTCGATCAGCTGCCGGGCGGTGTGGTGCACGAGCTCCCCGACGATCTTCGGGAGGGCCTCGAGGCCAGCGCGGTGGCGCTGGAGGCGTGGCAGGACATCACGCCCCTGGCCCGCAACGAGTTCATCTGCTGGGTGGAGGACGCCAAGAAGCAACCCACCCGAGAGCGCCGCATCCGCCGGACCCGGGAGGAGCTGGAGGAGGGTCAGCGCCGGCCCTGCTGCTGGCCCGGCTGCAGGCACCGGGAGCGCAACGGCCGCTGAGCGAGCTACCGGCGGCGCCGTCGCGACCTTCGGGCCGGTCAGGGATGCCGGACCGTCACCACCTCGAGGTCAGGGATCCCGTCGAAGTCCTTCGGGTTGCTGGTGTGGACCGGCAGGGCGTTGGCGAGCGCGATCGCTGCGATCATGGCGTCGTAGGCGCGCGCTGACGGCTTGCGCCCGGCGCGGCGCAATGCCGCCGCGACCTGTCCGAACCGGCGGGCTGCAGCTGCGTCGAACGGGAGTGGGTCGAAGTCGGCCTCGGCCTGTTGCAGGTGTGCCTGCCGGGCGGCGCGCTCCTCGTCGGAGGACGCGACGAGCGGCCCGACGGACAGCTCGGCGAGCGTGATGGTGGTGATGAGCGGCTCCTCGGGGAGAGCGTCCGTGCTGGCGAGCTGGCCGAGCAGCAGCACGGTGCTCGTGTCGAGGATCCCCCGTCCCACGACGTCACACGCTGGGGTCGATGAGGGCGTCGAGGTCACGCCGGAGGCGCTCGGGGTCGACGGCGGGAAGGTTCCGGCGCCGCTCGATCAGGACCTCTCGAGGCACGGGAGCGGTCGGCAACCCCGAGAGCTCGGCTACGGGCGTCCCGGCGCGCGTGATCGTCAGACGCTCGCCGCGCTCCGCCCGCTCGACGATGTCGCCGCCACGGTTGCGCAGGTCACGGATCGAAACCTCGGCCACGGGTGCCACCGTATCACGCGTGATACAGCTCTGGACCGCTGTCCTGCTCACGTCCGCACCACAGGCGGGTCGTACCACTTCCACTGCGCCCGCTCGCCGGGCACGTGCTGGTAGATCGGTGCGTCGGGGAACGGCCCGCTCGGTGGCCGGGCGAGGCTGCCGCCGGACAGCAACCGGTCCCGCCGATCGATCACCGTGAGCTCGTCAGCCGGGCCGCGGATGGTGATGATGTCGCGGTGGTGGAGGCGGTGATGGAACGGGCATACGAGGGCCAAGTTCCACAGCTCGGTCGGGCCGTCGTCCTCCCAGTGGATGAGGTGGTGAGCGTGGAGCCCAGCGGTGGCGCCGCACCCCGGCACCCGGCAGCAGCGATCTCGCCGCTCGAGCATCCGGCGCAGCCGGCGGGGGATCTCCCGACTCGTGCGGCCGGCGCCGATGGGCAGCCCGTTGCGCTCGACCCAGACCTCGAGGGTGGCGTCGCAGCACAGGTAGCGCCGCTCGGCCTCGCTGAGCGCCGGGCCGAGGTGGAGCTCGGCCGCCCTCGACTCGGCGTCGACGTGCAGCACCACTGTCGTGCGGTGGCCGTGGGGGCGCTCGGCTGCGGCCACGTCGAGACCGTGCTCGCACATCCGCACGAAGGCGTCGGCCAGCGTGGGGAACGGGGGAGGGCTGACCTCCTCGATGCCGGCGTCCTTGGCCGCCTTGCGGGCGTCCTTCCACTCCTGGACCAGCGCGTCCTTGTGGGCACGCAGGGCCTGGTCGGCGTAGGCGCCCTCCTCGGCCGGGAGCTGCACCCGGGCGTTCCAGGTGCCGAACTCGTCGAACCAGGCCGACACCTTGCGCTCGCCTTCGGGCTCCACCGGGGGAGCGGGAGTCGACGTCTCGTCCTCAGCGGACGGCTCAGGATCAGGGGCCGGCGTCGGCGGCTGCGCCTGACGGGCGATGCGAAGCGCGGTGTGCAGCTGCGACACCGAAGCATTGCGAGCGAGATCGGCGAAGTGGTGGTCCATCCCGTCGGGCGCCTTGCGGGCGATGACGGCGACCTGATCCTCGGAGATCACGCCCTCGGCCATGCCGGCCAGGGTCTCGGGCAGCGTCGCGGCGCGCCGGGCCGTGGTGACCAGGTCCTTGGCGTGCTGGTTCGACATGCCGCACTTCCACGCCACCCAGTGCTCCAGCGAGCGGGCGCCCGTGGACTCCCACAGCGCGTCGGTGTCGAGGCGGCCGATGAGCTCGACCAGCTGGGCGGTGATGGCGTTGCGCTGCCCGCACAGCTCGGCCGCAGCGGACTCGATCTCCTCGAGTGCCGCCCGCACCTCCGGTGTCTCGCTCATCACCATGAAAGGAACGATACGGACACCCTCTGACAAGAACGCGCGGTGGCTACGGAGCGGTGCGAACCTCCCGGAGGATGCGGGCTCGCGGGCTTCCCGCCAGGCCTGGTGACATGTCCGGCGTCTGCCAGATCACCTGCTCGAGGAACTCCTTGAACCCGATCGCGGCCTCGTCATCGCCGAAGTCGAGGTCGACCACGATGTACTGCTCATCATCGACCGGTTGGTGCACCTGCTGTGAGGTCACGCCGGCATCGCGCCTGGCCTGCTCGAAGCGGTTGAACGCCTCGACCCAGGTCGACAGATCGGTGATGGCGTGCTCGATGTGCAATCTCGCCACAGTGCCCCCTTCGAGTGGCCCCCCGAGCGACTGTACGACGGCGCTCGCCCCGGTGGAACCGGACAGATCGTGTGGCAGGCTCGGCCCCATGGCCCGCCGACGTCAGTCCAGCTCCCGCCGGTACCCGCGCACGGCACGCCTCAACGAGCTGGTGCGCGAGATCGTGGCGGAGGAGCTCGAGCGCATCGACGACGAGCGGCTCGGCTTCCTCACCATCACCGCCGTCGAGGTCGACCCCGGCATCGAGCACGCCAAGATCCACTGGTCCAACCTCGAGGCCTCCGACGAGATCGTGCTCGAGGTGCTCGAGGAGCACCGCCCCCGCCTCCAGCAGGCCGTGAACCGCCAGACGCACATGCGGCGCACGCCGATCCTGTCGTTCCACGCCGACGAGGTCGCCCGGGGCGCCAACCGCATCGAGGAGATCCTCCGTGACCTCGACATCCCCGACGACGAGGCTCCCGAGGAAGCGCCATCCGCCGAGGGCGCCAGCGACGCGGACGCCGACGACGCGGACGCCGACACCGACACCGCCCCGGCGGACGACGACGCCTGATCCGGTGAGCACCGTCGCCGAGGTGGCCGAGGTGGTGCGGGGCGCCGACAGCCTGGCGCTCGCCTGCCACCACCACCCCGACGGCGACGCCCTCGGGTCGATGCTGGCCATGCACCTGCTCTGCGAGGCCAACGGCAAGGCCTCGGTGGCGTCGTGGCCCAGCCCGTGGGTGGTGGCGCCCCACTACGAGTTCCTGCCCGGCCTCGACCGCTGCATCCCGCCGTCGGAGTTCCCGACCGATCCCGAGGTGCTCATCACCTTCGACCTCGGACGCGTCGAGCGCCTGGGCGATCTGGCCCCGGCCGCCGAGCGCGCCGGTCAGGTCGTCGTGCTCGACCACCACCCGGACAACCAGCGCTTCGGCACGCACAACCTGGTCGACGAGTCGGTCGCCGCCACCGCCGTGCTCGTGCGCCAGCTGGCCGACGAGCTGGGCTGGCCGCTCACCCGTGACGTCGCTCTGAACCTCTACGTGGGGTTGGTCACCGACACCGGCCGGTTCCGGTACCCGAACACCACGCCCGAGGTCTTCCACCTGGCCGAGGAGCTGGCCGAGTACGACCTGCCCATCGCCCGCATCACCCGAGAGCTGTTCGAGAAGCACCGCTTCCAGTACGTGCAGCTGCTGTCGATGGCGCTGGCCCGCACCGAGCTCGACACCGACCACGGCTTCGTGGTGGCGTGGCTCACCCAGCAGGACCTCGAGGACTTCGACGTCAGCTTCGACGAGACCGAGGGCTTCATCGACCACGTCCGCGCCTGCCAGGAGGCCGAGGTCGCCTGCGTGCTGCGGGAGTCGCCGGGGGAGGGGTTGCGGGTCTCGCTGCGCTCCACCGGGTCCACCGATGTCGCCGAGCTGGCCGCCCGCTTCGGCGGTGGCGGCCACACGTTCATGGCCGGCTTCCCGTCCGACCTCCCGATTCCGGAGGTCGTCGAAGCGATCCGGGCCCTGCTGCCCGAGCGGACGGTGTCGGCGTGAGCCGCAAGAAGCCCAGCCCCTACAACGGCCTGGTGCTGGTGGACAAGGAGGTCGGCTGGACCAGCCACGACGTGGTGGCCAAGTCCCGCGGCGTGCTCGGCACCCGCAAGGTCGGCCACGCCGGCACGCTGGACCCGCCCGCCACCGGCCTGCTCCTGCTCGGCGTGGGAAACATGACCCGCCTGCTGCGGTTCCTCACCGCCCTGCCCAAGACCTACGTCGGCGAGGTCGTGCTCGGCTCCGAGACCGACACGCTCGACGACACGGGGCAGGTCACCGCCACCCACGACATGGGCGGCGTCACCCTGGCCGACGTGCGCGCCGCTGCCGAGGACCTCACCGGCGAGATCCTCCAGGTGCCGCCGATGGTCTCGGCCATCAAGATCGACGGCAAGCGCCTCCACGAGCTGGCCCGGGAGGGCAAGGAGGTCGAGCGCGAGGCCCGTCCGATCACCATCCACGCCTTCACCGTCGGCGAACCGGTGGAGGAGGGCGTGTACCCGATCGAGGTCACCTGCTCCTCGGGCACCTACATCCGCACCCTGGCCGCCGACCTCGGCACCGCCCTCGGGGGTGGCGCCCACCTGCGCAACCTGCGACGCACGAGCGCCGGCTCCTTCGACGTGGCTGACGCCCACTGCATCGACGAGATCGACCCCGATCAGCACGTCCTCACCCCGGCCGAGGCGCTGCGGGACCTACCCACCGTGGTGGTCGACGTCCCCACCGCCGTGGACGTCGGCCACGGCAAGCCGCTCGAGCGCTCCCGCCTCGGCATCCCCGAGGGCCACGACGGCCCGTGGGCGGTCGAATCCCAGGACGGCGTGCTCCTCGCCGTGTACGGCCCGCACCGGGAGGGAACGGTCAAACCGGAAGTGGTCCTGGCGACCTGAACCTGACGCGCGTCTGCCCACGCTCCGTGGAAATGAGCCATCAAGACCATGGATCTGTGCGCGCGCACAGTGGCAGAATCAGAAGGCTCGGAAGCAATATCCGACACGAGTCAGTTCAGGGATCGGCGCGTTTCGCCGATGTGAGAGGGATGAGCGAGTTGCGGGCACGCGGGAGAGATCGAGAACGGGGCGCCTCGCTGGTCGAGTTCGCCCTCGTGGTGCCGCTCTTGAGCCTGTTCCTGTTCGGCATCGTGCAGTTCGGCATCGCCTACGACAAGCAGCAGTCGATCAACTCCGGTGCTCGCGAAGGTGCACGCCTGGCTGCGCTTGATTCTTCGACGCTCGCAGACATATCGACCCGTAGCGTCCAGGCGTCTGATGCGTCGGCTACCGGTAACGATCCCAAGGTCGTTGTCAGCGACTCGTCCGGCGCTGTCGCCGGCGTGCGATGCCCTGGTGGCGCGTACTCCAAGACCGACACCTGTGCGAGTCCTGCGGCCGTCAACGAAGCGGAGGCGGATCTGATGCCCTGTGGCCGCGCGGCCCCGAGCGCCTACGCCACCGTGATCGTCTCGACGCCGTACGACATCACGATTCCCTTTTGGGGCGTCCAGCCCGTGACCATCGATTCGGAGGCGCAGTTCCGATGCGAGTAGCCCACAGGCGTGACGAACGAGGCGCCGTCCTGATCATCGTCGCAGCGTTCGCATTGGTGTCGATTGCGTTCTTGGCGTTCGTGATCGACATCGGTAACCAGCGCCAGAACCGTCGCCAGCTAACGACTGCGACCGACGCTTCTGCCCTTGATGTTGCCCAAGAGTGGGCGAACTACGAGCTGGACGCCACGCTTGCGGGGTTCACCTCGCTCGGTGGCGACAAGTACGACTGCACGTCGAAGGCTGTGGCGACGTTGCAGGCCAACAACGAGGGTGTGGCCTTCCCTATTGGCGAGGTCTCGTGCGTCGCAGAGTTCCGGACCACCTACGGGGTCGTGACCGTGGGTGCCAGCGAGGAGGTGCAGTACGCCATCGGCGGGGCGGTTGGCGTCTCTTCCGGCGGGACCGGCTCGACGACGAGCGTACGCATCACCGGACCAGCCCAAGGAGGCCTTCGGCCCTTCGGGTTGTGTGCCAATGAACCTTCGATTAAGTCGTGGCTTGAGGCCGACGATCAGACTCCAAAGGTTGTCCAGTCGGAGAGGTTTCTCCCGGACAAGTGTGGCAACTCCAGCGGCGGCTGGGGCCTGCTCGATCTCCTCGGAGGCAGCAATCCTGCGGTTGCGAAAGCGTATTCCGAAGGGTATGGCGAGTCAGTTCAGTTGAGCCCTGATCCCGACCAGTGCATCGATACGACACCGAAGTCCTGCTTCACGGCATCCACGGGTGCGAAATGGAATGGTGGCCCGATCAAGGACGCTCTGGATTTCCTTGAGGGACCCAGTGGCTGTGCTGAAGGTGGCATCGAGTTCAGTCTTCCGCTGTATCAAACAGTCGTTGATCCAGGAGGCAAGCAAGCCAAGTTCCCCATCAGCGGGTTCGCCCGAGTGCAATTGATGTGCTATGCGACCGGTGGCTCGAACGGAAATACGATCACACTCAAGCTTCTTGATTTCGACGAAGAAGGCCCCTGCTGTGGCGGCATCACTGCAACCAACCGCCTGCTCGAGGTCTGTGATGTGGGCACGATTGGGGGCTCCGTCGGGCCGAAGTTCGTCTCGAACTGTGGCGCGCCGCCGCCCGTACAGCCGCCGGACGTTGGTCTTGTCTGTGCGGTGACCCCGGTTTCGCCCTCCAGCCGGGACGTGCAGGTGGATGCCAGTAATCGGCCAACCACAGCGGTCGTCGTGACCGTCGACGTTGCGGACTCGAGCGACTGCGACCTCCGACTTCGTGCCAAGAACGCTACGTATGAGATTCTCGCGACTCAGGTCGACAAGACTGCCACGCAGTACAAGTTCGAGTTCGCTACAACGGACGCGATCGCTCCGCCGGACACGACTCTCGCCCTTGAGGTCTATGACGGGGATGGCTTCATCTGGGACGGCACCGCAACACTTACAACGACGGAAGCCGTTGAAACGCCGGCCTCGTGCGAAGTCAATTCAGTGGTTGTCGACCCGTTGGTAGTGGGCACGAAGGGCAACAGCTTGGAGGGCGACGTCAAGATCACAGTGAACCTCCGTGCGCCGACCAACTGCACCGGACTGAACGTTGACATGGTTCAGCGAAAGAGTAACGGGGCGGTGAACCGTGTAGCGAGCAACTACACGCCACCCGCAGGAACGACGAGCTTTGTTGTCACAATCCCGTCCGGGGCTTCGACGTACCAGAACAACAGCTTCTTCGACGTCGTGATTGAGCGTGGAGGCGATGAGTTGACCTACTCGCCCCCGGCGTTCCTGGATACGTGACGGTTGGCTACAGCGCCGAGCGCGAACAGCCGATACACCACTCGCGGCTCAGCCTGCGGAACACTTCGTAGTACGAACCCCCCGACCGGGAGAGAACAGACGTGAACAAGAAGCTGGTGGGCGTGATCGCCGCTGTCGTCATGGCGATCGTGGGCACAGGTGTGCTCGTGCTCTACGTCCAGGGCGCCGAAGATCGAGCGCTCGAGGGTGAAGAGCTGGTGCGGGTCCTCACGGCCACCGCACCGATCCCTGCGGGAACCTCCGCGGCCCAGCTCGAGGAGCTGGTCGAGGAGGAAGACATCCCGGTGAAGGTCGCTCCGGAAGGCGTGATCTCCGACCTGGTGTCCGTCAGCGGGCTCGTCACCGCCGTCGAGCTGGTGCCCGGTGAGGTGCTGCTGGCCAACCGCTTCGTGGAGGCCGGCAACGTCCAGGCCCGCCGCGGCTCGGTCGAGGTGCCCGAGGGACTCCTCGAGGTCACCGTGGCCATGTCCCAGGAGCAGTTCATCGGCGGTGTGCCGGTGCCCGGCAACTCGGTGGCGCTCATCGCCCTGGCCGACCGCAGCGACTTCGTGTTCCAGCCCAACGATCCCCTCGCCCAGCAGCCGGTCGACCCGGCCACCGGGCAGCCGCGGACCGAGGAGTACAAGGTCTCCAAGATCATCATCCAGCAGGCGCTGGTCACCAACGTCCAGGGCAACCCGCTCCCGGAGCAGGCCGCAGGGGCCGCCACCGACCCCACCCAGCGGGTGGCGCCGGCCGCCGGGTCGCTCCTCGTGACCCTGGCGATGGAGGGCCCGGACGCCGAGCGGTTGATCTACGCTCGCAACGCCCAGTCGCTGAACGCCAACCTGCACATGGCCATGCACAGCGGCGATGCCCTGGTGCCCTCCGAGGGCATCAGCGTCGAGAACATCATCAACCCGGGAGCTCCTGTCGGATGATCCTCGTCCTGTCCGCCTCCGACGACCTCGAGCAGGCCGTACGTGACGCGGTCGGCGACGTCGTCCCGGTCCAGACGGCGCCGCTCGATCGTGGCCTCGCTGCGGCGAACGCCTCCGTCGACGTCGTCCTCGTCGACGGCACCGTAGATGCCGAGCGTGCCTTCACCGTCGCCCAGCGCTTCGACGAGGAGCGCCCCGAGGTCACCGTCGTGCTCCACATGGAGCCCACCGGAGACGCGTTCTCCCGGGCCATGCAGGTCGGTGTGCGCGACATCCTCCCACCGGGCGCCGACGGCGACCGCATCCGCGAGTCCGCCAAGCGCGCCCTCGAGCTGGCAGAGCGCCGCTCGCACACGATCCGCTCGGCGGAGAACCCCGAGGACCAGCACCGCCTGATCATGGTGCTGTCGCCAAAGGGCGGCGCCGGCAAGACCACCATCGCCTCCAACCTCGCCGTGGGCCTCGCCATGCGGGCGCCCAAGCAGGTCGTGCTCGTCGATGGCGACCTGCAGTTCGGCGACGTCGGCAACGCCCTGCGCCTGCTGGCCGAGACCACCGTCCGCGACGCCATCGCCGGCGGCCTCCACGACGCCACCGAGGTCAAGGTCCACCTCACCCCGCACCGTTCGGGCCTGTTCGCCCTGTGCGCCCCTGAGGTGCCCGGCGTGGCCGACGAGATCACCGCGCAGGCGTTCTCCAAGGCGGTCTCTCTGCTCCACCAGGAGTTCAAGTACGTCGTGGTCGACACCGACCCCGGCCTCGGCGAGCGCACCCTCACGGTGATGGACAACGCCACCGACATGGTGTTCGTGGCTGCCACCGACGTGGCCAGCGTGCGCGGCCTGCACAAGACCATCGACGCCCTCGACCGCATCGGCATGACCGGGGCCAAGCGGCACTTCGTGCTCAACCGCTCCAACGCCAAGGTCGGCCTCGACGTGGCCGACATCGCCGCCACCATCGGCATGCAGCCCGACGTGCTCGTCCCGAGCCACGTGACCCTGCCCGTGTCGATGAACCAGGGCGTGCCCGTCATCGAGGGCGGCGATCCGTCGCCGGCCACCGCCCCGCTCTGGGAGCTGGTCGACCGGTTCGAACCCGACCCCAACGCCACGGCCGAATCCGCGGCGCAGCGCCGCAGCAGCGGCCTGTTCGGAAGGCGCTAGCACCATGCGACTCGGTGACCGGCTGAAGAACGCCGACGGCACGCCGATGGAGGAGGTGGACGAGAACACCCCGACCCATCGGGCTGACCCCTACGCCCGCCTCAAGCACCAGGTGTCCGAGGCCCTCATGGAGCGCCTCGCCGCCCGACCGAGCAGCCGCGACATGGCCGACGAGGAGCTGCTCGACCTCGCCCGGGAGACCCTCGCCGAGATCATGAACCAGGAGGCCGTGCCGCTCACGGCCGACGAGAAGGCCCGACTGGTCGACGAGATCAGCGCCGACGTCATCGGCTACGGCCCGATCACGCCCCTGCTCGAGGATCCCGACGTCACCGAGATCATGTGCAACGACACCACCGGGGTGTGGGTGGAGCGTCGCGGCCTGCTCGAGGAGACCGACGTCACCTTCGCGGACGAGGCCGCGCTGCGGCGTGTGATCGACCGCATCGTGTCCGCCATCGGCCGGCGCGTGGACGAGTCCTCCCCGATGGTGGACGCCCGCCTGCCCGACGGCTCCCGCGTCAACGCGGTCATCCCGCCGCTCGCGGTCGACGGCCCAACGCTCACCATCCGCAAGTTCTCCAAGATGGTCCTGCGTGCCGAGGACTACATCCGCACCGGCGCCGCCACCCCCTCGCTGATGGAGTTCCTCTCCACCTGCGTCGAGGGCAAGCTGAACATCCTGATCAGCGGCGGTACGGGCACCGGCAAGACGACGCTGCTGAACGTGGTGTCCAACTTCATCCCCCAGGGCGAGCGCATCGTCACCATCGAGGACGCGGTCGAGCTCAAGATCGCCCGCCGCCACGTGGTCCGCCTCGAGTCCCGGCCCCAGAACATCGAGGGTCGCGGCGAGGTCACCATCCGCGACCTGGTCCGCAACGCCCTGCGCATGCGCCCCGACCGCATCATCGTCGGCGAGTGCCGCGGCGGCGAGGCCCTCGACATGCTCCAGGCGATGAACACCGGCCACGAGGGCTCGCTCGGCACGCTGCACGCCAACACCCCCCGCGACGCCCTGTCCCGCATGGAGACGATGGTGCTCATGGCCGGCCTCGACCTGCCGATGCGGGCCATCCGGGAGCAGATCGCCTCGGCGATCGACCTCGTCGTGCACATCAGCCGCCTCCGTGACGGCTCCCGCCGCATCACCAGCGTGTCCGAGGTGGTGGGCATGGAGAACGACACCATCACGATGAACACGCTCTACGACTTCGACTACGGGGCGGGCATGGACGACAACGGCCGCTTCCTCGGCCACCCGGTCCCCACGGGCATCCGTCCCTTCTTCTCCGACCGCCTCCTGGAGCAGGGCTTCAAGCTGCCCAAGGAGCTCTTCACCGAGTCCAACGTCGTGAGCGAGGCCCTCGCCGCCAACCGGGGACGTCGGTGAACGGGCACGCATCCCGCCCGGCCCTGCGCCGGGCGACGGCGCTCATCCTCGCCCTGGTCACCGGGCTGGCCGCGCTGCTCACCGTCGCCCCGCCGAGCGGGGCCCAGGACGCCGGACCGGCCATCGAGGTCGTCGGCGTCGACATCACCTCGTTCCCCACGGTGCAGCTGCGCGTCGCGCTGTCCCCCGAGCTGGCCAGCGCCGACCTCAGCCCCGAGGACCTCCGGCTCACCGAGAACGACGAGCCGGTCGATGCCGAGTTCACCGCCCTCGACGACCAGCAGATCGGGGTGGTGCTCGCCGTCGACACGTCCGGCTCCATCCGCGAGGCCCTCGACGCCGCCAAGGCGGCCGCCACCGACCTGATCGAGGTCCTGCCCGAAGACGCGCCGGTCAGCGTGATCGGCTTCGGCTCCGCCGCCTCGGTCGCCTCGGAGTTCACCACCGACCGGGCCGAGACCGCCGCCGCCATCGACGGCCTCGAAGCCGCGGGCGGCACCGCCCTGTACGACGCCGTCCTGCTGGCCACCGAGCAGACCGGTGCGTCGCCCGCCGAGCGCAACGCCATCGTCGTGCTGAGCGACGGGGCCGACTCCGACTCCCAGGCCGGGGTCGAGGAGACCACCGAAGCCCTCGCCGGCGGCGCCGGCGACTTCTACCTCGTCTCCCTCGAGACCGCGGAGACCGACGACGCCGCCCTCGACGCCCTGGCCGACGCAGCCGGCGGCCGGGTCGTGTCCGCCACGGACCCCGACGCCCTCGCCGAGACCTACGTCGGTCTCGGCCAGCGCATCGTCAACCAGTACGCCGTCTCCTTCACCTCCACGACCCCGGACCCCACAGGCACATGGGCCATCGGCGTCGAGGGCAGCGATGCGACCGGATCGGTCGAGCTCGCCCTGCCCGACCGGGACCCGAACGCCGGCGCCGGCGATGACGACGTCGAGGAGATCGCCCTGCCCGGCGTGCTCACCTCCGAAGCCGACCCGCCCTTCTACCAGCAGGGCTGGGTGCTCTGGATCGGCGCGCTGATCGTGGGCTTCTCCCTCGCCGCGCTCATCGCCCTGGCGATCCCGAGCGGCGCCGGCTCCGCGATCGTGCGCCGGCGCGAGGCCCGCCGCTCCCTGCGCTCCGATGCCGCTCCGGTGAGCCACGACGACCACAGCGGCGCCGAGCGCGCCTTCGACAGCGTCCGCTCCGCCGCCACCCGGATGGCGTCCGCGGCCGTCGAGCGCACCGAGTCCACCGGCAAGATCGACGCCGCCCTCGACCGGGCCGGCCTCGTCATGCGGGCAGGGGAGTACGCCGCCCTCGTCGTGGCCATCGCCATCGGCGCCGGTATCCTCGGCTACCTGCTCTTCGGCGTGGTGATCGGTGCCATCGGCCTGCTCGTGCCGCTGCTCGGCGCCAAGGCGTTCCTCGACTTCAAGGCGTCCCGCCGCAACAAGGCCTTCGGGGACCAGCTCAGCGACGCCCTCATGATCATGTCCGGCTCGCTGCGATCCGGCTTCGGCGTCGGCCAGGCCATCGACACGGTCGCCGAGGAGATGGACGCCCCGCTCGGCCAGGAGTTCCGCCGGGCCATCCTCGAGACCCGCCTCGGCCGCGACGTGGAGGACGCCCTCGACGGCGTGGCCAACCGCGTCCAGAACGAGGACTTCGCCTGGGTCGTGGACGCCATGCGCATCAACCGCACCGTCGGTGGCGACCTCGCTCAGATCCTGGACCAGGTCGGCGAGACCATCCGGGCCCGCAACCGGCTCAAGCGCCAGGTCTCCGCCCTCACTGCGGAGGGGCGCATCTCGGCCATGGTGCTGGGCTTCCTGCCCATCGGCATGGGGCTGATCCTGTACAGCTCCAACCCCGACTACATGGACCCGCTCTTCAGCCGCACCATCGGGCTGATCATGCTGGGCGTGGCGGTGGCGCTGCTCGTCGCCGGCGCGCTGTGGCTGAAGAAGCTGATCGACGTGGAGTACTGAGATGGACCTGCTCGTCGTCATCTTCGGAGCCGCCCTCGTCATCGGGGCCGTCGGCGTCCTCGTCTGGGTGCTCACCGCCGAGCGCGACCTCGACCAGGCCCAGGCCAACCTCGGCCGCGGCGGCATGCTCGCCGACAGCCGCCAGATCGCCCTGAGCGCCTCAGCCAAGACCCGCATCCTCGATCCGTTCTTCACCTCCATCGGCAACCGGGCCAAGGGGTTCACCTCCGCCGGCATGGGCGACCGCGTCCAGCGCAAGCTCGACCTGGCCGGCCTGTACGAGAAGGGCTGGACGGTCGAGCGGGTCCTCGTCATCCGCTTCCTGTCCCTCGCCATCGGCGTCGTCCTCATCGTGCTGCTCCTCTCGGGCGGCACGGGTCGCCAGTCCCTCGGCCTGGCCGCCCTCATCGCCGCGCTGGCCTACCTCGGCCCCGAGGCCTGGCTCGACCGCAAGGCCGGTGAGCGCCAGGGCCTCATCGAGAAGCAGCTGCCCGACGTCATCGACCAGCTCACCGTGTCGGTGGAGGCCGGTCTCGGCTTCGACGCCGCCATGGCCCGCTCCGCCGAGGGCCGCACCGGCCCCCTGGCCGACGAGCTCGCCCGAGTGCTCCAGGACCTGCAGGTCGGGGTGGACCGCCAGGTCGCCCTCGACCGCATGGTCGAGCGCACCGACGTGCCCGACCTCAAGGCCTTCGTCGTCGCCATCCGCCAGTCGACCCGCCACGGCCTGCCCATCGCCCGCGTGCTGAAGGTGCAGTCCCAGGAGCTGCGCGAGAAGCGCCGCGCCCGGGTCGAGGAGAAGGCCGCCCAGCTGCCGGTGAAGATCGTGTTCCCGCTGGTGTTCTGCATCCTGCCGTCGCTGTTCGTGATCATCCTCGGACCGGCCGGCATCAACATCATGGACAGCTTCTAGGCACAAGTACGATCGCCTTCGTGCAGATCGTCCGCGACACGTCCAGCTGCCCCGAGCTCGGGCAGGGAACGGCGGTCACGATCGGCGCCTACGACGGGCTCCACCTCGGCCACCGCGCCGTCATCGCCGAGGTCCAGCGCGAAGCCGACGCCCGGGGCCTGGCCTCGGCGGTCGTCACCTTCGACCGGCACCCCGCCTCGGTCGTGCGACCCGAGTCCGCGCCCAAGCTGCTCTGCGACCTCGACCAGAAGCTCGAGCTGCTCGAGAGCACCGGCATCGACCTCGTCGTCGTCATCCGCTTCGACGAGGAGCGCGCGGCCGAGACCGCGGACGAGTTCGTCCAGGAGGTCCTGGTCGACTGCCTCAAGGCCCGTACCGTGATCGTCGGCGCCGACTTCCACTTCGGCAAGGGCCGGGGCGGAGACGTGGCGCTGCTCAACCGGCTCGGCCCCGACCTCGGCTTCGACGTGCACGGCATGGCCCTCGTCGACGTCGACGGCAAGCCCACCGCCGCCGAGGGCCGCGTGTCCTCCACTGCCATCCGCCGCGCGCTGGTGGCCGGTGAGGTCGGGTCCGCCGCCGAGATGCTCGGCCGCCCCCACGAGGTGCGCGGCGTGGTCCACCAGGGCGACCAGCGGGGCCGAGACCTCGGCTTCCCCACCGCCAACGTGGCCGTGCCCGGATCCATCCTGCTGCCGGCCGACGGGATCTACGCCGGCTGGTTCGTCCGGGCCGACGGCGAGGTGCTGCCGACGGCGATCTCCCTCGGCCGGCGCCCCACCTTCTACGAGACGGCCGACGCCAGCCTGCTCGAGGCCCACGTGCTCGACTTCTCCGGCGATCTCTACGACGAGCGCGTCGCGGTCCGCTTCGTGTCCCGGCTCCGGGGCGAGGAGCGCTTCGACACCGTCGACGACCTCATCGAGCAGATGCAGCGCGACTGCGAAGACGCTCGGCGGATACTGCGCCCATGACCGAGACCGGCTTCCCCGACGACGTGACGATCATCCCCGTCACCGTCGGTCACGTCGTGCCTCTCGAGCCGGTCTACGACGACGACGAGAGCCGGGAGGACCGCAGCCACCTGCTGCCCCGGGAGCGGGCCCGGCGAGCGCTCTCGAGCGTGCTGCCCGAGGCCGAGATGCCGGTGGTCGGGCCCGAGTCCGACGGCGCGGCCGAGCGCGGCCTGGTCGCCGCACCCCGCCTGGCCCGCCACGTGTTCCGCATGGCCGACGGCCACGAGGTCGGCGTCACCGTCTCGGGTCGGGGCGTGCCGCTGGTGATGGTGCACGGCTTCACCGCCGAGGGCTTCCTCTACGCCCAGACGTTGTCCCGCCTGGTCTCCATGGGCTTCAAGGTCGTCGCGATCGACACCGCCAACCACGGCAGCACCCAGGGCCTGCCCTCCGGCGGCGCCAACTTCGGCGAGTACGCCCGGCTCCTCGGCCGGGCCCTGGACGAGCTCGGCATCGAGCAGGCCTTCTTCGTCGGCCACTCCATGGGCGGCCGGGTCATCACCCAGCTGTGCGCCAGCGAGCCCGAGCGCGCCCTCGGCGTCATCCTCGTCGACGCCATCGTCGGCGACGCCTGGGACCGCCTCGTCAACGTCGGGCGCCTGTTCCCCCCGGCCATGGCCGGGGTCGTCGTCCTCCTCGCCCTCGATGCCATGACCACGCCGCCGGTGCTGAAGAACCCCGAGCAGGCGCTCAAGCTCGGTCGGCTCCTGGCCCCCACCCTGGTCGGCCACGCCGTGCGGCCCTGGCGCCTGCTCGGCCCGGCCGTGTCGATCCTGCGCAGCCGGGGCAGCCGCTGGATGCTGCAGCGCCTCGCCCAGGAGGAGATCCCGGTCGTGGCGGTGCACGGCACCCGTGACTTCGCCGTGCCGCTGCAGACGGCCAAGGACGCCGCCCGCCAGGCCAAGGGCGAGTTCGTCGTCATCGACGGGGCCAACCACTGCTGGCCCCTCCGGGACCCCGAGACGCTGCCCGCCATCGTGTCGGACCTGCTGCACGGCAGCTTCGGCCAGGCCTACCGCCAGGCCGTGCGGGACCACGGCCTCGAGCCCGACCTGGCCCGGCTCGACGAGGTCGAGCGCGCCTTCTACCCCCCTGATGCCCCGATCCGGGCGATGACGCCCAAGCTCGAGTTCGCCCGGCTCACGGCCCGCCGGCGCCGGCCGGCCTACTCCTACGACATCAAGCCCGCCCTGCCCCAGTAGCAGCCGGGGTACCGCGTCTGCAGGCGCACGGTGGTAGGGTGCCTGAAGGCCTCGTGCCGTCGCGCCTGGGGGTTCCACCCCGGGAGCAGCGCCCGACGCCACCGCTTCCCCTCCTCGCACAGCCGGTTGGGGCAGCCGGGTCCGATACCCACGCAAGCAACGGAGTCCTTCACGTATGTCTGAGCAGATCGACCGCCTCAAGCCGGAGCTCATCGCAGAGCACCGCCTCCACGAGACGGACACGGGGTCGCCCGAGGTCCAGATCGCGATTCTCACGAAGCGCATCAACCACCTCAACGACCACCTCTCGAACCACAAGAAGGACCACCACACCCGACGCGGCCTGCTCAAGCTGGTCGGTCGCCGCCGGCGGCTCCTCGACTACGTCCGCAAGAACGACGTCGAGCGCTACCGGGCGATCATCGCCACGCACGGCCTGCGCCGCTGAGGGGTCCGAACACCCCGGTGGCAGCCTCGGTCAGCTGCCAGTCGCCGATCTCCGAACCACTTCGGGGGTGCGCCGACTGGGAACTGGCCCTGTCACCACGATCCGGCCCGCAAGCCGCCACACACAGAGCCCGAGGGGGCGTGGCGGTCACCGGGCCACAGGAGACCAACCCAACATGACCACCGAACCCACGCGGGTGTCCGCGCCCATTCCCGGCGCCGACAAGGAGCTCGTCTTCGAGACGGGCAAGCTCGCACAGCAGAGCCAGGGCGCAGTCCTGGCCAGCATCGGGGGCACCAAGACCCTCGTCACCGCCAACGCCGCCAAGAGCGTCCGGGAGGGGATGGACTTCTTCCCCCTCACCGTCGACGTCGAGGAGCGCATGTACGCCGCGGGTCGCATCCCCGGCTCGTTCTTCCGCCGTGAGGGCCGTCCCACGGACCTGGCCATCCTCACCTGCCGGCTCACCGACCGCCCGCTGCGCCCCAGCTTCCCCGCCGGGTACCGCAACGAGACCCAGATCGTGTCCACGATCATGGGCTCCGACGGCCGCAACCCCTACGACGTGCTCACCATCAACGGCGCCTCCGCCGCCCTGATGCTCAGCGGTCTGCCCTTCGACGGCCCCATCGGCGCCGTGCGCATGGCCTACGACATCGACGGCGAGTGGGTCCCGCACCCCGAGCACGACGAGATCGAGGAGTCCACCTTCGACCTCGTGGTCGCCGGCCGCGAGAACGAAGACGGCTCCATCGCCATCATGATGGTGGAGGCCAACGGCACCGAGAAGGCCTGGCAGCACTACCAGGCCGGCGCCCCCTTCGTCACCGAGGAGGCCATCGCCCAGGGCCTCGAGGAGTCGAAGAAGTCGATCAAGGACTCCATCGACGCCCAGCGCCGCCTGGTCGAGGAGTACGGCGCCCGTCCGCCCCTCGAGTGGACCGCCGCCGACGACTACCAGGACGACGTGCTCGAGAAGGTCCGCGAGGTCGGCACCGACCGCCTCCGCGAGGTCGGCTCCATCGCCATCAAGGCCGACCGCGAGGCCGCCGAGCGGGCCGTCAAGGCCGAGATCCGCGACGAGCTGTCCGAGGAGTTCGCCGGTCGCGACAAGGAGATCGGCAACGCCATCAAGACGGTGCTCAAGGACGTCATCCGGTCCCGCATCGTGAACGAGGGCGTCCGCATCGACGGTCGTGGCCCGGGGGACCTCCGCCCGGTCACCGCCGAGGTCGGCGTCCTCGACACCGCGCACGGCTCCGGCCTGTTCCAGCGTGGCGAGACCCAGGTCCTCAACGTCCTCACCCTCGGCATGCCGAAGATGGACCAGCTTCTCGACAACCTGGGTCCCCAGGAGAAGAAGCGGTACATGCACCACTACAACATGCCGCCGCACGCCAACGGCGAGACCGGCCGCGTGGGCAGCCCGAAGCGCCGCGAGGTGGGCCACGGCCTGCTCGCCGAGCGCGCCCTGCTGCCGGTGATCCCCTCGATGGACGAGTGGCCCTACACGTTCCGCCTCGTCTCCGAGGTGCTCGCCTCCAACGGCTCCACCTCGATGGCGTCGGTCTGCTCGTCGTCCCTGTCGCTGATGGACGGCGGTGTGCCGATCAAGGCCGCCGTCGCCGGCATCGCCATGGGCCTCGTCTACGCCGACGGCAAGTACACCACCCTCACCGACATCCTCGGTGCCGAGGACGCCTTCGGCGACATGGACTTCAAGGTCGCCGGCACGCGGGACTTCATCACCGCCCTCCAGCTCGACACCAAGATCGACGGCCTCCCCGCCGACGTCCTGGCCGACGCGCTGGCCCAGGCCAAGGATGCCCGCTACAAGATCCTCGACATCATGGACGAGTGCATCGCCGAGCCTCGTGACGACGTCCAGGGCACGGCCCCGAAGATCATCAGCTTCGAGATCCCCGTCGACAAGATCGGCGAGGTCATCGGGCCCAAGGGCAAGGTCATCAACCAGATCCAGGGTGAGACCGGCGCCGACATCGGCGTCGACGACGACGGCGTCGTCGGTGTGGTCACCATCGGTGGCACCGACAAGGGCGCCGTCGACGAGGCCCGCCGCCAGATCGAGCTGATCGTCAACCCGCCCTCCGCCCACCCGGGCGAGATCTACATGGGCAAGGTCGTCAACATCACCAAGTTCGGCGCCTTCGTCAACATCCTCCCCGGCCGCGACGGCCTGCTCCACATCTCCAAGATCGGCGGCAAGCGCCGCATCGACAAGGTCGAGGACGAGCTGGAGCTGGGTCAGGAGATCGAGGTCCGGGTCGACGACATCGACCCGAACGGCAAGATCAGCCTGTCCCCGGCCAGCGAGCCGGCCGACGAGGGTAGCGACGACGACGGTCCCAAGCGCGAGCGCAGCGACCGTGGCGGCCGCGACGGTGGCCGGGGTCGCAGCAGCGACCGCGGCGATCGCGGTGGCAGCAAGGACGACAAGGGTGGCGACACCGGCGGCACCGCTGCCGGCGGCACCGCCTCGTCCGGCGAGTTCGTCTCCTTCGAGGACGCGTTCGACGAGGAGCTGAAGGAGGAGTTCGGTGACCTCGGTCCCGAGGGTTCCTCCGGTGGCGACGGTGGCAACCGCGGCGGTGGTCGCGGACGCGGCCGCAGCGGTGGCGGCGGTCGGCGCCGCTGAGCACGCACGTGGGTGACGCTGGTGCGGGGCTCGATCCTGAGCCCCGCACCACCACTCTGCCCAACGGCGTCCGCGTCGTCAGCGACGCCATGCCGCATGCCCGGTCGGTCACGACCGGTGTGTGGGTGGCCGTCGGGGGCCGCGACGAGCCGGCCGAGCTGGCCGGTGCGTCGCACTTCCTCGAGCACCTCTTCTTCAAGGGGACCGAGGCCCGCTCGGCGCGGTCCATCGCCGAAGCCGTCGACGCCGTCGGCGGCGACATGAACGCGTTCACCGCCCGGGAGCACACGACGTTCGTCACCCGGCTCCCGGCCGCGCACTGGCGCCTCGGGATGGAGCTGGTCGGCGACATCCTGTCGGCGCCGGCGCTGCGTCCCCACGAGATCGACGCCGAGCGCGAGGTCATCCTCGAAGAGCTCTGGGCCGCGCTCGACACCCCTGAGGACCGCGTCCACACGCTGTCCATGGAGGCGCTGTTCCCCGGCCACGCCCTCGGGCGCGAGGTCCTGGGCGACGAGGACACCGTGCGGGCCATGACCCGCGACGACATCCTCGGCTTCTTCGAGACCCACTACCGGCCGGCCAACCTGGTCGTGGCTGCGGCCGGCAAGGTCGACCACGACGAGCTGTGCGAGGTCGTCTCCGAGCGCCTCGGCGGCGGCGACGGCGGGGTCGAGCCCGCCCGGCACGCCCCGACCCCCGACGTCGACGAGCTGCGCACCCAGGTGCGCGACGGCGAGCAGGTGCACGTCATCCTCGGCTGGCGCGGCCTGCCCCTCGACCACGAGAACCGCTACGCCCTCCACGTCGCCGACCAGGTCCTGGGCGGAGGCTCGTCGTCCCGACTCTTCCAGGCGATCCGCGAGGAGCGGGGCCTGGCCTACTCGGTGTACTCCTGGGTGTCCTCGTACTCCGACGCCGGCCTGCTCGGCGTCTACGCCGGCACGTCACCCGGTCGTTCACCCCAGCTGCTCGACGCCCTCGAATCCGAGCTCGACACCATCCTCACCGGCGGCGTCACCGCCGACGAGGTCCGGGTCGCCACCGGCTACCTGGCCGGCGCCACCGAGCTCGGCCTCGAGGACTCCGGTTCGCGAATGACCCGCCTCGGCCGCATGCTGCTGTCCACCGGCTCGGTCGTGAGCATCGACGAGCAGCTCGAGCGCCTGCACGCCGTCACCGTCGACGACGTCAACGCCGTGCTGGAGCAGGTGCTCAGCGCGCCCCGCTCGGTCGCTGCGGTCGGCCCGGTCGACACCACCCGGTTGGCCCGAGCCGTCTGACGACGGCGAGGTGGCGACGGCAGGAGGGTCGACGCCCGCTGCGGGCGGGCCGTGGTCGACATCGGGGGGTCATGAGCGGAAGGTACCGAGCCGCTGACCCGGTGTCGCCCTGTTGACGCCGCGTCAACATGCGCCGGTTGCCTACTCTTCCGGACATGACGATTCGGGTGGGAGTCTTCGGGGCCGGCGGACGGATGGGGAGCACGGTGTGTGCTGCCGTCGCTGCGGATAGTGCGTGCGAGCTGGTGTCGGCGGTCGACCCCCACCACGAGGGCATCGACCTGCACCTCGTCGCCCGGGGCACCGACCTGCCCGAGCTCACGGTGGCGGGCGGCGCCGAGGCGTTCGAGCGTGCCGGCGTCGACGTCGTGGTCGACTTCACCCACCTGGACGCGGCGCGGGAGAACCTGGCCTGGGCCGCCGAGCACGGGGTCCACGCCGTCGTGGGGACCACCGGGTTCTCCGCCGACGACCTCGCCCGCTTCGAGTCGACCTTCACCGACTCCAACTGCATGATCGTGCCGAACTTCGCCATCGGCGCCGTGCTGATGATGCGCTTCGCGGAGCTGGCCGCACCGTGGTTCCAGACCGCCGAGGTGCTCGAGTACCACCACGACGAGAAGGTCGATGCCCCCTCCGGCACGGCCATGCTCACGGTCGAGCGGATGGCGGCCGCGTCGGAGGAGTGGGCCGAGGACCCGACCCGCAAGGAGGTCATCGACCACGCCCGGGGCGCCGAAGGCCCCGCCGGCATCCGCGTCCACTCGGTGCGCATGCGCGGCATGGTCGCCCACCAGGAGGTGCTGCTCGGCACCGAGGGCCAGACCCTCTCGATCCGCCACGACTCCTACGACCGCTCGTCGTTCATGCCCGGCGTGCTGCTCGCCGTCAAGGCGGTCGGCGACCGCCCCGGCATCACCGTCGGCCTCGACGACGTCCTCGGCCTCTAGGCCAGATCTACGAGCGTTCCGGCACCGCAGCGATCTCCGGCGAGCTGGCGGGGACGCCGTTCAGCTCGGCCCAGTCGAGGCCGAACTGCATCCGCTCGGCGACGCCCGGGTGGCTGGCGTTCAGGCGGTCCCACCAGCCCGGTTCCAGGTCGGCCTTGTTGAGTGCCACGAACGAGGGCCACATGGCCACGAAGCTGGTCGGGTCGCCGAGCAGCTCCAGCGCCTCGAGGTCGGCCTCCCGCTCGTTGCGCCGCGACACCCAGGCCGAGACGAGGCCGAGCACGGCCATGGGCAGCCCGAGGCCGAGCAGGAACAGCGGCGCCGCGCCGGGGTCGCCCAGATCGTCGACGCCGGCCCAGCCGAGCACGGTGTCGCTGCCCACCACGTACTGCACGAAGGCGAGCGTGATGAGCATCTGCAGCCCGGCCAGCGGGAACGTCTTGGGGATGTGGTTGAGCCGGTAGTGGCCGATCTCGTGGGCCACCACCTGGGCGATCTGCTCGAGCGGGAACTCCATCATCGTGTCGTAGACGACCACCCGCTTGGTCGGCCCGAAGCCGGCGACGAACGCGTTGCCCCGGCGGGAGCGCTTCGAGCCGTCCATCGTGTACACGCCCTCGATGCTGGTGTCGGCCAGCTCGGCGATCTCCTCGATGCGGGTCCGCAGCGGTCCCGGCTCCATCGGCGTGAACTTGTTGAACCTCGGCATGATCAGCACCGGGTAGACGAAGTTCAGGAACAGGGCGATGCCCAGGAACAGCAGTCCGCCCACCAGCCACCACGTGTCGAAGGTCCGGATGGCCCAGAAGATCGGCACGAGCAGCAGGGCCGAGAGCACGACGTTGAGCACCAGGCCCTTCACCTGGTCACCCGCCCACAGCCCGGCGCTCTGGTTCGACAGGCCGTGGCGACGGTCGTGCACCATCGTCGCCCACCACTCCACCGGCAGCAGCAGCACCTGGGAGATCAGGGCGAACAGGCCGGCGACCACCACCAGCTGCAGCGGCCACGGCGCCCCGTCGACCCAGCCGGCGACCTCGGGGCCGAGGTCGAGCACGAAGATCAGGGCCAGGTCGATGGCGCCGACCACGACCTTGGCCGCGAGGTCGACCCTCTTGCGGGGCCGGCTGTAGGCCCGCAGCTCGGTGAGCTGGGCCTCGTCGAAGAAGTCCTCGTTGCGGGCAGGCGTGCGGGCACCCAGCGGGGGGTGCGCCGACTGGCGTCGGATGGTGGCGGTCATCAGCTCTCTCGGTGGGTGCGGAAGGCGTCGGCCTGGGCGCGGGGCTTGACCACGATGGAGTCGATGTTGACGTGGCTCGGACGCGACACCGCCCAGCGGATGCACTCGGCCACGTCGTCGGCGGTCAGCGGCTGCAACCCGGCGTAGACCTGGGCGGCGCGCTCGGCGTCGCCGTCGAAGCGCACGACGCTGAACTCGGTCTCGACCAGGCCGGGGAGGATCTCGGTGACCCGCACCGGCTGGCCGAGCAGCTCGTGGCGGAGGGACTCGGTGACGCCGTGGGCGCCGAACTTGGCCGCGTTGTAGCCCGACCCGCCGGGGTAGCCCTGCAGCCCGGCGATGGAGGTGACGTTGACGACGTGGCCGTCGCCCGACGCGACGAGGCGGGGGAGCAGGCCCCGGGTCATGCGCATGAGCCCGAGCACGTTGGTCTCGAACATCGAGATCCACTTCTCGTCGACGGCTTCGGCGAGGGACTCGACGCCGAGGGCGCCGCCGGCGTTGTTGACCAGCAGGTGGCAGCTGTCGACCGCCCCGACGAAGGCCTCGACCGACTCGGGGTCGGTGACGTCGAGGGTGATGGCGGTGCCGTCGAGCTCGGTGGCGAGGGCCTCGATCCGGTCCAGCCGGCGCGCCCCGAGCACGACGTGCCAGCCGTCGTCGGCCAGCAGGCGGGCGGTGGCCGCGCCGATGCCGGCGCTCGCCCCGGTGACGACCGCGATCCGTCCCTCGTCCACCGCTACTCCGTTCATCGCTCCTCCTCGAGCCGCGGCGCCGGGGCCTCGTCGCCGGTCTCGCCGGTGGCTTCGGCGGGCTCGGCCAGCTCCTCGTCGATGTGGACGAGCTGGTCGATCTCCCCGCCACCCTTGACCTCGCCTCGCAGGCTGAACAGCACCAGCAGGGCGGACGCGCCGATGAACCACCAGCGGTACTCGGCGACCAGGTCCTGGAAGCTGTCGATGGGGGAGGCGAACGCCTCGCCGAGGACCCGGATCAGGTAGAGGCGCCCGACGGTGCCGGTGATGTTCAGGGCGAAGAACCAGCTGATGCGCATGCCGGCCGCGCCGGCGAACAGGCAGATGAAGTTGTTCGGGGCGATCAGCACCAGCGGCCAGGCCGCCTTGCCGAACCAGCGCTGGGCGGTGCGCAGCATCGGCCCGTAGCCCGGTGACTTCTGGTCCATCCACGCCAGGGCCCGGTCGCCGTACCAGTATCCGAGCAGGAAGAAGAGCGGGTCCGAGACCAGCAGCCGCAGGGTGCCGACGCCGTAGTAGCTGAGGGCGTCGAGCTGGTCCGACACCAGGATCAGGTAGCGGTTGATGCTGCTCAGCGCGATGAGCAGGAGCGGGTGGTCCTCCTGCAGCGTCGGCCACATGACGTTGGCGACGTTCGAGCAGATCACCAGGAAGATCACGGGCGCGACCAGGAGCTTCAGTGTGTGCGGGCTCGGTGGGTGCCTCGCCAGGGCCGGCTGGTCGGTCACGGCCGACGAGTCTTGCAGGCCGCTCCCTCGGTGGGCCGCCGGCGACCTCGGCCATGGCCCGATCGCAGGAGTGGAAACCACCCGATCGGGCCATGGTCGTCAACTGTCACGGCATGTGACGGTGGGTGGCGGAGAGAGGACGCGGAGGGGGAATCGCGGGTGCGCACGACAAAGGCCATGGTGGCCGTCCTGGTGACGGCGTTGCTGATCGGAACCGCGGCGCCAGCCGGCGCCGGGTTGCTGTCGGGCTCCGACAGCGAAGAGACGTCCAGCTACGACGACCCGTTCTTCCTGAACTGGCCGACGTACCTGCTGGCCACGACCCCCGACACCTACGTCGCCTCCGAGAGCGACGAGTGCAAGAAGGGGCACCTGAACTGCGTCGACCGCGTCATCCGCGAGATGACCAAGCGCTTCAACGCGCTCGGCTGCGACCACGACTCGACCTTCGCCTTCACCTACCTGCTCACCACCGAGGAGTACCGACGGGCGGTCGAGGACCCCGAGTTCTTCACCGACAACGCGTTCATCAACCACCAGGATGCGGTGTTCGCCGACTACTACTTCGAGCAGCTCGACGACTGGGACCGGGGCGCCATCGGTGAGGTGTCGCCGGCGTGGCGCATCGCCTTCGACAGCGCTGAGCGCCAGCGGGTCAGTGGCACGGGCAACGTCTTCCTCGGCATGAACGCCCACGTGAACCGCGACCTGCCCTTCGTCCTCGCCGACATCGGCCTGGTCAAGCCCGACGGCACCAGCCGCAAGCCCGACCACGACCGGGTCAACGACTTCCTCGCCGCCACCAACCAGTACCTGCTGGCCGAGGCGGCGAAGTTCCTCGACCCGACGCTGGACGACGGCGACATCCCCGGCACCTCGATCGACAACTCGGTCATGGTGCAAGCCCTCGTGGCGTGGCGGGAGCAGGCCTGGCGCAACGCCGAGCGGCTCGTCGCGGCACCGACCCCCGAGGCCCGGGACCGGGTCGCGGAGGAGATCGAGCAGGTGGCCGCCGCCGAGGCGCTCCTGATCCGCACGGCGTTCTCCTACACGCCGCTGCACACCCTGCTCGGCATGGGTCCGAGCCAGCGCAACGCCTTCTGCGAGGCGAACTTCCGCACCCGCTGAGGGCGAATCCCGTCCCGGTGAGCCCGGTCCGTAGTCTCGGCCGCGGTGTACCGGTTCGCCCTCCGTCCGCTGTGGATCCTGTCGCACCTGTTCGCGGTGGCCTGCGTCGTCGCGTTCGTCGCCCTCGGGCTCTGGCAGCTCGACCGCCACGACGAGCGGGCCGAGCGCAACGCCACGATCGAGGCCCGGGCCGAGCTGCCCGCGGTGCCGGTCGCCGACGCGCTCGCCGAGGCCGACGGTGACGACGACGCGCTCCGCTTCCGCACCGTCTCGGCCTCCGGCACCTACGGCGAGGGCGATCTGCTCGTCGACAACCGCTCCAAGGACGGCCTACCCGGGGCCTGGATCCTGACCCCCTTGCGCCTCGACGACGGCTCGACGCTGGTCGTCAACCGCGGCTTCCAGTTCAACGACGGGGGCCGGGTCGAGCCCGAGCCGGCGCCCGACGGGCCGGTGTCGATCGAGGGCACCGCCACCCCCTGGGACGGGGATGACTGCGGCGTGCGGACCGACGACGCCGGCGACCCCGTGGGCATGGCGTGCCTGCGCCGGTCGGCCGCCGAGGAGGCCTTCGGCGGCGAGGTGCTGCCCGTCGTCGTGCAGCGCCAGACGTCGGACCCGTCGGCCGCCAGCGCCCTCGCGCCGGTGCCGCTCCCCGAGCTCGACGCCGGACCGCACCGCAGCTACGCCGTGCAGTGGTTCATCTTCGCCGCCCTCACCGCCGTCGTGTACGTCCTCATCCTCCGGCGGGTCGCCCACCGCATCGGCGAGCGGATCGACGAGCCGACCGACCAGCCCGTCGACCAGGCCGTCGACCAGCCGGCCCCGGGGTGACCAGCCGCAGCGACCTGGCGGCCCGGATCCTCGACGCCACCTTCGCCGAGGTCGCCGAGCACGGCCTGGCCGCCCTGACCGTCGAGGCGGTCGCGGTGCGGGCCGGGACCTCGCGGGCCACGCTCTACCGGCACGTCCCGGGCGGGCGCGAGGAGCTGATCGCCCGCACGATCGAGCGCGAGGTCGAGCGGTTCTTCGGAGCGGTCATGGACTCGGTGCCGCTCCCGAGCGCCGGGGTGGTCGACCACGTCGCCGCCATCGTCGTTGCCGCGCAGCGGCTGCTCGGTGAGCACGACGTGCTGCAGCGGCTGCTGGTCGAGGAGGCCGACGCCATCGTCCCGTCCCTGGCCACGGTCCAGCCCCTGGTCGCCAGCGGGCTCACCCACCACCTCGTGGCCACCCTCGGCGACGCAGCCGGTCGCGGCGAGCTCGAACCCGACGTCGACGTCGACCAGGCCGGTGACCACGCCGCCCGCCTCCTGCTCAGCTACGTCGGCAGCCCCGGCAGCTGGGATCTCGACGATCCGGACGAGGCGCGACGCCTGGTGCGGGACCGCATCCTCGCCGGCGTCGTGGCTTCTGGGTGACGCACGTCACGTCCGATTTGCGTAGACAGTGAGACAGATCGCCCCGTAGTGTCTCACGGTGATGGGGACGATCTCGACGAGCGATGCACGGGGGCTCGCCGCACCGGTGGCGCCGGCCACCGAGGAGCGCATCCGCACCGCCGCCCTCGCCTGCATCGCCCGCACCGGGATCACCCGCACCACCGTCGACGACGTCGTCCGGGAGGCCGGCGTGTCCCGGGCTACGCTGTACCGGGCCTTCCCGGGCGGCAAGGACGTGCTGATCGAAGCCGTGCTCGGCCGTGAGGTCCACCGCTTCTTCGGGGAGCTCTCGGGCGACCTGGTCCGCCACGACGCCGCCGAGGACCTGCTGGTCGCCGGGGTGGGCCGGGCGCTGCGCTTCCTCACCGAGCACCCGGCGCTGCGCACCGTCCTGGCGACGGAACCGGGTCTGCTGCTGTCCCAGGTGGCCTTCCACCGGCTCGGCCCCATCCTCGATGCCGCCGCGGCGTTCGCCGCCCCGTTCCTGCGGCCCCACGTCCGCGCCGACCACCCCCGACCCGACGATGCGGCCACCGAGGTGGCCGAGCTGCTGGTGCGCGTCGTGCTCACGTACGCGCTCGAACCCAGCCCCCAGGTCGACCCGAGCGACGACGCCTCCCTCACCCGCCTCGTGCGCCGGCACCTCCTGCCGGCGCTCACCGCCTGACCATCCGCCCGACCGAACCCCCCCCAGACCCGAGGAGCCCCCCAATGACCGACACCACCGCCTCCAGCGAGAACGCCGCCATCGTCGGCCGCGAGGACCTGCACGACATCGAGGGCATCCTCTCCGTCGTCGGGTCCGACGAGGGCGAGCTGATCCGCGCCGTCCAGGACAACGCCGATGCGCTGTTCACCTGGAACTACGAGAAGGGCGAGCGCCCGGCCCTGAACCGCCTCTACGAGAAGGCCAAGACCTCGATGTGGAACGGCGAGACCGACCTCGACTGGTCGATCGAGGTCGACCAGGAGGCGGTGGTCGTCGCCAACGCCGCCGGCGCCGGGGGCCTCGGCCCGGAGATGGACGTCAGCGGCACCCCCTTCGCGACGTGGGGCGAGAAGGAGTGGATGCAGCTCGGCGTCGAGTCCCAGAACTGGATGCTGTCGCAGTTCATGCACGGCGAGCAGGGCGCCCTGCTCTGCACGGCCAAGATCGTCGAGACCGTCCCGTGGATCGACGCCAAGTACTACGCCGCCACCCAGGTGATGGACGAGGCCCGCCACGTCGAGGTCTTCGCCAAGTACCTCGACACCAAGCTGTCGGGCCACTACCCGCTCAACGCCCACCTCGGCCTGCTCCTCGACGACATCATCGAGGACAGCCGCTGGGACATGACCTACCTGGGCATGCAGATCATGGTCGAGGGCCTGGCGCTGGCTGCGTTCGGCTTCATCCACCAGATGACCACCGAGCCGCTGCTCAAGAAGCTGCTCCGCTACGTCATGTCCGACGAGGCCCGCCACGTGGCCTTCGGCGTGCTGTCGCTGAAGGAGTACTACGCCGAGCTCTCCGACGTGGAGATGAAGGAGCGCCAGGAGTTCGCCTTCGAGGCCGCCGTGCGCATGCGCGACCGGTTCCTCCAGCAGGAGGTCTGGGCCCGCATGGGCCTCGACGTCAAGGAGGTGCTCCCGCTCGTCATGGCCGCGCCGGAGCGGGCGATGTTCCAGTCGATGCTGTTCGCCAAGATCGTGCCGAACTGCAAGAAGCTCGGTCTGCTCGACCGCAACGACGGCTGGCTGCGCCAGAAGTTCACCGAGCTCGGCGTCATCCAGTTCGAGGACTGGGCCGACACCGAGGAGGAATACGAGATGTTCGCCCTCGCCGAGGGCGAGGTGAACAGCTCGAACCAGGGCTGAGCCGACCGGCATCTGGAGTCCGCGCACTGGGCGGCGATTCGTCGACGAATCGCCGCCCAGTGCCGTTTTCGGGCACTCCTACCCTCCGTCGTGGAGGGGTGCGGCGCCCGGAGCTGCGGGGTTGGTCTTCTGGCACGGAAACCCCTCGCGGAGCAGGGCTCACGTGCCCCGAACTTGGGATCGGGCCAGGGCCAGCGCGGCCTCAAGCTCGTTCAGGACGGCCGACGGGTGGCGGACCCAGCGCCGGTAGGTCGAGCGCACGACGTGCCACTTGGCGATGCTCAACCAGTTCTGCCGCTCGGTGTCGTCGTCGTGGACGATGGACCGGTCCCGGTGGTCGGCCCCCTCCAGCTCGAACGCCACCCGCAGCTCGGGCCAGGCGATGTCGATCTCCAGCGATCCCCGCACCGGGATGACGATGCGGTGGTGGAGGCACCACTCGGTGATGCCGAGGTCGGTGAGCCAGCGACAGACGAGTCGCTCGAAGTCGGAGTGGGGCATCTCGTCGAGGATGAGCAGGTCGGTGAGCCGGTGGATGCCACGTCGGCCGGATCGGGCGTGGGCGACCACGGTGGCCGGCAGCAGGGTGCGCGAGATCTTGTGCACCCGCCGGGCCGCGTCGATGAGGAGCTCGACGTCGATGGTCGGGTCGCCGGCGCAGTCGAGGATCGTCCGACCGACGCCGGTGACCGGCAGGCCACGGACCGACCCGGCGATTGCCAGGTCGAGGTCGGACGACCGGTGCACGACGAGGTCCGTCGGTCGGGGGCACCGACCACGGGGCACCGACACCTCGTGGCGTGTCGGCAGGGGGAGGAGATCCCACAGCCAGGCCGCCGAGCGGTGCGACAGCACGGCGCCGTCCCCGACGGCGAGCACCATGGCGAGGAGCCGGACCTCGGGTGTGGCCGGTGCGCCCGGCAGGCGGTACACGCCCCGGGCCATCGGCACCAGGTGCCCGCGGCGGACGGCGGACTCGACCGTCGGGCCGGGTATGCCCCAGTCGATCAGTTGGCGCCGGGCGACCAGGCCCAGCTGGTCCTCGGCGATGAATGCGGCCACGTCGTGCAGGCGCACGGCTTCCTCCGTTCGGAAGTGCTCGGGGGAAGCCGGCACCGACGGTAGCCGGAGGGTCACGACCGATCGGCGGCCGGCTGCGTGACTTCGGGAACACGACCCCTTCTGGGCGAAGGGTTGTGGCGCCCGAAATGCCCCTCGCCAGTTCCGGGCGCAGAACCCCTCCCGGGGGCACGGCTGCAGTGCCCGAAATCAAGCGCTTCCGACGAATCGTCGACGAATCGTCGCCCAGGGGCGCCCTACTGCTGCGCCACCCAGGCGGCGTGGAAGCGGGCCAGCTTGTCCGGGTTGAGGATGGCGAACACCTGCGACACGCGACCGTCCCGGAACGACGGCACCAGGAGCATCTCCGGGGCTCCATCCACGGTGACGTACCAACCCGGCTCGCCGTTGACCTGCACCGGAGCGGATCGGGTGCCGGGCTGGGCCCGCTTGGCCAGGTTGACCAGCAGCCGGGCCACCTTCGGTGCGCCCACCACCGGCCGGCGAGCGGCGCGCCGGTGCGGGCCGCCGTCGGAGAGGTGCACGACGTCGTCGGCGAGGAGGCGGCGCAGCCCGTCCACGTCCCCTTCGATCACCGCGCCGAGGAAGGCGCCCGAGAGCCGCTCGGCCTGCGCCGCATCCGGCGCCCGGTCGCGCTCGGGCCCGTCGGCGCGGACGCGCTCGCGAGCGCGCCGGGCGATCTGGCGGGTCGCCGGCTCGCTGCGCCCGACGCTCGCTGCCACCTCGGCGAAGGGGTAGCCGAACACGTCGTGCAGCAGCAGCACGGCGCGCTCGACCGGTTGGAGTCGCTCCAGGACGGTGAGGAACGCCAGCGTCAGGGAGTCCGCCGACGCAGCCGCCACGTAGGGCTCGTCCTCGTCACCGGCGGCCACGGGCTCGGGCAGCCACGGGCCGACGTAGACCTCCCGGCGGCGCTGCGCCGACCGCAGCCGGTCGATGGCCAGTCGGGTTGTGACCGTGGTCAGCCACGCAGCCGGCTCGGCGATGGCGGACCGGTCGGTGGCGGCCCAGCGCAGCCAGGCGTCCTGGACGACGTCGTCGGCGTCGTCGGGCGTGCCGAGCATCCGGTAGGCGAGCGCGACGAGCCGGGGCCGCTCGGCGTCGAACACCGCGGCTGCGCTGGTCGCCGGCTCGATGCTCATCCCACGACCGGGAGCCGCTCGACGTGGCGGACGGCGGCGAGGGCCGCGGCCCGGGCGCTGGCGATGGCGGCGTCGCTGAGGTTGCCCTCGGGGCCGACCCAGTCGCCGGCGACGAAGGCGCCGGGCCGCCCGGGGACCTCGGTGCCGGGACGACCGGCCATGCCCCCTCCGGCGGCCACGGGGATCGCCGTGCTCACCACCATGCGGTGAAGGTACCGCTCCACGACGATGTCGTCATCGGGCACGCCGATGGTCCGCACGTAGCGCTCGAGCCGCTCGCGATCGGGCTCCGCATCCGCCCCGAGGTACTCGGCCACGGCGAGCACCGAGCTCCCCTCGGGCGCCCGGCCGCCGGCGATCGAGTGCTCGGAGGCGTAGAGGGGCTCGTCGACGCCGAGCGCGAACGGCACCGGCGGCCGCCCGCGCAGGCCGAGGTCGAGGCAGCTGGCCTCGGCCGCCGGGCCCACCGACCACTCGACGTCGAGGAGCGCCGCAGCCGTGGCGGGGCCACCCGCAGCGACGATCACTGCGGCAGCGTCAGGCACCTCGCTGCGGACCGCCCCGTGCTCGATGCGCGCCCCGGCGGCAGTGGCCACGGATGCCAACTGGTCGACGAGCACCTGCCATCCGCCGTCCACGTAGCGCACGCCGGGGCCGCTTGCCTGCTGCAGCAGGCGCACCGCGAGGTCGGCGCTCATGGTCTCGGGATGGTTGGCGTAGGTGGCGAGGCGCACGAGGGCGTCGAGCACCTGGCGCACCGCCGGTCGTCGGGTCATGTCGTCGGCCCACTCCTCGACCGTGCGGTGCGCGTGGTCGGCGGCCCGCTGGCGGACGATCCCGGCCAGCACCCGGCCGAGCTCGAGCTTGTCCCGGACGCCGAGCACGCTGGTCGACAGGAACGTGCCGGGCGTCGTGGGTGCGTCGTGGACGACGCCGTCGCGCACGAGGGTGCCCAGCCGGCTCGGTGTCACCCCGGCGGGGTCGATGCCGAGGTCCCGCAGCGCCCCGATGGCGGGACCGCCCAGGTAGAGGGCGTGGGGGCCCTGATCGAAGCGGAAGCCCTCGCGCTCGTCGGTGGTGGCCCGGCCGCCCAGTCGCTGGCGGCTCTCGTGGACGACGACAGATGCGCCGGCCCGGGCCGCGAAGGCGGCGGCGGTCAGCCCGGCCAGCCCTCCGCCGATGATGTGGATCTCTCGGTGGTCCTGCATGCCCCTCTGACGAGGTAGCCCGGGTCGGATGTGACAGCGCCAGCAGGGAAATCGCGGGCAGTCGACGCGCCCTCGTCGCACACTGTCGCCATGGCCGTGACCATCCGTCGGGCGACGCGCGACGACCTCGACGAGCTCCTCGACCTGCGCGAGGCGGTCGCGGGCGAGGGCGTGTGGATCGGGGCGCAGGTGCCGCTCGACCGCGAGGGCGACCGGGCCAAGCACCTGGACACCATCGAGCGGCAGGCGGCCGGGACCAGCGCCGTCTGCCTGGTGGCCGAGATCGACGGTGCGCTGGTCGGGTCGCTGGCGATGCACGCGCCGATCGGGATCGCCCACCTGGGGATGAACGTCGCCGACGGCCACCGGGGCCAGGGCATCGGTGCTGCGCTGGTCGAGGAGGCGATCGAGTGGGCCCGGGGGGCCGGCGTGCACAAGCTCGAGCTCGAGCACTGGCCGTGGAACCACCGGGCTCGGGCGCTGTACGAGCGCTTCGGGTTCGTCGAGGAGGGCTACCGGCGCCGGCAGTACCGGCGCAAGGACGGCTCGCTCTGGGACTCGGTGGTCATGGGCCTGGTGCTCGACGAGGACGCACCCGGCCACCCGGTGCGGGCCGGGGAGCCACCGATCTGACCTCGAGGTGACGGGCGGCTCCCCGATCCTGTCACCCCTCGTCGGTACCGTCGCTCGTCATGGCCACCGACGACCTCGACCCCACGACCCCGGCCGCGGCCGGCACCGTCGGTCGGGTCATCGGCACCGAGGACGCCACGCCGCTCGAGTACTGGGTCGGGATCGCGGACGACCAGTTCCTCCAGCTCGACGACGTCGTCGCGCTGGACCGCACCCTGCCCGACGGTCAGCGGGTGGAGCTCTACGGCATGGTCGAGCAGGTCCGGGCCCGCCACGAAGGGGCCCAGTACGACAGCGACGTGTTCCTCATCGAGGGCGGCCTGCTGCCGGCGCAGGTGTCCCGTTCCGCCAAGGTCATCACCACCCGGGTCGAGCCCGAGGTGTTCGTGCCGCCGCTGCCGGGCACGGCCGTGCGCAAGGCGACGGGGGACGAGCGGGGTCGGGCCCTGCACTTCGACGACATGGCCCAGAAGGTGCCGGCCGGGTTGTCGCGGGACGGCGAGCCGTTCTTCATCGACAAGGAGTTCCTCGACGGCAGCCGGGGTGCCCACGTCAACATCTCCGGCGTCTCGGGCGTGGCCACCAAGACCACCTACGCCACCTTCCTGCTCTACTCGCTGTTCCACTCGGGCGCGCTCGGGGCAGCCACGGCGAACACCAAGGCCCTCATCTTCAACGTCAAGGGCGAGGACCTGCTCTTCCTCGACCACCACAACGCCCGCCTGGACGAGGCCCAGCGCGAGCGCTACGGACTGCTCGGGCTCCAGCCCGGCCCGTTCCGCAGCGTCGGCATCGTGGCGCCGCCCCGGCCGGGCGATGCGAACGCCACGCCGCAGGTCGGCTCCCGGGCCACGGGCGTTGCACCGTTCTTCTGGACCATCGCGGAGTTCTGCAAGCAGCGGCTGCTGCCGTTCCTGTTCGCCGACGCCGAGGACGACCGCCAGCAGTACACGATGGTCGTGCACAACGTGGCCCGCCGGCTGGAGGAGGCAACCCCCACCGACGGCGGCGGCGTGGTCATCGAGGGCCAGTCCATCACCCGCTTCCGGGAGCTGGTCGAGCTCGTGGACGACCGCCTCAACGACGACGCCACCGTGGCCGACTGGGCCGGCCGGGCCATCGGCGGCGGCACGGTCGGCGCCTTCGTCCGGCGCCTGTTCGGCGCGGTCGACCACCTCGAGCACCTCATCCGGGCCGACGTCCGGCGCCGCAGCAGCCACCCGGTCGACCTCGACGCCAACCAGGTCACCGTGGTCGACATCCACAACCTCAACGACCGGGCCAAGCGCTTCGTCGTCGGCGTCGTGCTGCGCCAGGCGTTCCAGGCCAAGGAGGCCTCCGGCACGGCCGAGCCGCTCCAGTTCGTGGTGCTGGACGAGCTCAACAAGTACGCGCCCCGGGAGGGCACCTCGCCGATCAAGGAGCTCCTGCTCGACGTGGCCGAGCGCGGCCGCTCGCTCGGCATCATCCTCATCGGTGCCCAGCAGACCGCCAGCGAGGTCGAGCGGCGGGTCGTGGCCAACTCCGCCATCCGCGTCGTGGGTCGCCTCGACTCCGCCGAGGCCACCCGGGGTGAGTACGGCTGGCTGCCCGTCGTGCAGCGCCAGCGCTCCACCATCATCAAGCCGGGCACGATGATCGTGAGCCAGCCCCAGCTGCCCGTGCCCGTCGTCGTCGAGTTCCCGTTCCCGGCCTGGGCCACGCGGTTCTCCGAGACCGACGGCACCACCGGCCCGTCCACGACGCCGGGCACCACTGCCATCCCCGACGACCCGTTCGAGGGGCTGTAGCCGTGCGCCTCCTCCACACCTCCGACTGGCACGTGGGCAAGCTCATGCGCGGCGCCAGCCGAGCCGACGAGCACCGCGCCGTCCTGGCCGAGATGGCCACCGTCGCCGCCGCCGAATCCGTCGACCTGGTCCTCGTCGCCGGCGACCTGTTCGAGACCTCGGCACCCGGCCCCGAGTCCGAGCAGGTCGTCTACCGCGGCCTGCTCGACCTGGCCGAGGTCGCGCCCGTGCTGGTCGTGGCCGGCAACCACGACAACGCCCGGCGGCTGGAGGCGGTCGCCCCGCTGCTCACGCTCGGCCGGGTGCATGTCCGCACCCAGGTCGCCCGGCCGGACGAGGGCGGCGTGGTCCGCGTCGACGCCGGCGGCGTCCCGGTGCAGGTGGCCATGCTCCCGTTCGTGTCCAAGCGGGGCATCGTGCGGGCCGATGCCCTGATGCGCGACGAGGCCTACCAGCTGTCCCAGGCCTACACCGACCGGCTGGGCGTGCTCGTGCGCGCCCTCACCGAGGGCTTCGCCGCCGACACGGTCAACGTCGTCTGCGCCCACGCCTTCGCCGCCGGCGGCACCACCGGGGGCGGCGAGCGCTCCGTCCACACCATCGAGGACTACAGCCTCAGCGCCCTCGCCTTCCCCGTCACCGCGCAGTACGTGGCACTCGGCCACCTCCACCGGTCCCAGGACGTCCCCGGCGCCACCCGCATCCGCTACAGCGGGTCGCCCCTGCAGCTGGACTTCGGCGAGACGGCCAACACCAGCTCGGTCACCGTCGTCGACCTCGAGCCCGGCGTCCCGGCCGCCGTCCGCGAGGTCCCGCTCCAGGCCGGCCGGAAGCTGCGGACGCTCCGGGGCTCGCTGCCCGAGCTCGAGCCCCTCGCCGGCACCACGGGCGACGACTTCCTCCGCATCGTCGTCACCGACCGCCGCCGGGCCGGGATGGCCGACGAGGTCCGCGCCCTGTTCCCGCACTGCGTCGACGTGCTCGTGCAGTCGCCGGAGGACCCAGCGACGCCCACCCACGCCCCGGTCGCCGGCCGGTCGCCGAGCGAGCTGTTCCGCAGCTACCTCGACGTCGCCGACCTGGACGACCCCCGGCTGCTCGTCGCCTTCGACGAGCTGCTCGAGGAGGTCGGCTCGTGAGGCCCGTCCGCGTCGAGCTCGAGGGGTTCTCCGCTTTCCGCGAGCCCACCGTCGTCGACTTCACCGACGCCGACCTGTTCGCCTTCGTCGGCCCCACCGGGGCGGGCAAGTCCAGCGTCATCGACGGGATGATCTTCGCCCTCTACGGGTCCGTGCCGCGCTACGGCCGGGAGGGCCTCGTCCACCCGGTCATCAGCCAGGGCCGGCCCGAGGCGCGGGTCCGGCTCGACTTCGAGGTCCACGGCGTCGCCCACACCGCCGTCCGCATCGTGCGGCGCACCAAGACCGGCGCGTCCACCAAGGAGGCCCGGCTCGAGCGCGGCGGTGAGGTGCTGGCCTCGGACGCACCGGCGGTCACCGCCGCGGTGTGCGACCTGCTCGGCCTCGACCTGGAGCAGTTCACCAAGTGCGTGGTCCTGCCCCAGGGGGCGTTCGCCGCCCTCCTCCACGACACCACCTCCAAGCGCCAGGACCTGCTGGTCAAGCTCCTCGACCTCGGCGTCTACGAGCAGGTCGCCCAGGCCGCCCGCCGCCGCGTGCAGGCCGCCGACCACCGCATCGCCGTCATCGACGAGCACCTGGTCGACCTCGCCCACGCCACCGACGACGCGGTCGATGCCGCCCGGGCGCGCGTCGCCGAGGTCGCCACGGTCGTCGACCGCCTCGATGCCGCGGCACCGGAGCTCGCCGCCCTGCTCGACAAGGTCCGCGGCACCGACGACCAGGCCGGCGACCTGCGCCGCCAGGTCGAGCTGCTCAGCGGCATCCGGGTCCCGGGCGACGTGGGCTCGGTCGCGTCGCGGCGAGCCGAGGCCGAGCGGGCCGTGACCGAGGCGACCGAGGCCGAAGACGTCGCCGTGCGCGCCCTCGACGAGGCACGCGAGGCTCGCGGTGCCCTGGGCGACCCGGCGGTCCTGCAGGCCCGGCTCGATGCGTGGGCCTTGCTCGAGTCGCTGGCCGAGCGGGTCGCCACCGGTGCACGGATGGTCGCCGAGCACGAGGCCGCGGTCGTCCCGCTGGCCGACCAGCTCCGGACCGCCCAGACGGAGGCCGATGCTGCTGACCGCGCGCTGGCCGGCGCCCGGGTCGAGCACGCGGCCGCCGACCTCGCCCGCCACCTGCACCCCGGCGATGACTGCCCGGTCTGCGGCGGTGAGGTCCGCGAGCTGCCGGCGCACCACGCCGGTGCGCTCGACGACGCCGAGGCCCGGCAGCGTGCCGCGGTCGACGCGGCACGGCGCGCCGAGAAGGACTGGCAGGACGCCGATCGCGGCCTCACCGCGCTGCGGGCCAAGCTGGAGGAGCGCCGGGCCGAGCTGGCCCGCGCCGAAGCCGCCACGGCGGGCGCCGCCCCGGCTGAGGAGCTGCGCACCGCCCTCGCCGCCATCGTCGAGGCCGACACCGCGGTGGCCCAGGCCCAGCGGGCTGACCGGGCCGCCCGACAGCGCGCCGCCGACGCCCGCCAGGCCCTCGACCGGGCCGCCCGGGCCGAAGCCGCCGCCCGGAACGACCTCCTCGCCGCCCGGGACCGGGTCGCGGCCTACGGTCCGCCGCCCACGGGTGACGACCTCGCCGCCGACTGGGACGCGCTGGCCGGCTGGGCCGAGCAGCAGGCGGCCGACGCCCGCCGAGGCCTGGCCGCCGTCGACGACGAGCGCGCCCGCATGCAGCAGGCCCACGACGAGCTCGTCGGCCGGCTCGTCGGCGCGGCGACGGCAGCTGGCATCGCCGTGCCCGATCCGTCCCGCCTGCGCGACGCGTGCGTCGCTGCGGCCGCCGATGCCCGCACCGCGGTCGAGCGCCTCGACGCCGACCGGCAGCGCGCCGCCGGCCACCGGGCCGAGCGCGAGGCGGTGGCCGACCAGCGCGCCGTCCACGAGCTGCTCGCCACCGAGCTCGGCCCCCGCCGGTTCGAGGCGTGGCTGCTCGAGGAGGCACTGGCATCGCTCGTCGCCGGCGCGTCCGAACGGCTCGAGCAGCTGTCGTCGGGTCGCTACGCGATGGCGATCGACGACAAGAAGCAGTTCGAGGTCATCGACCACGCCAACGCCGACGAGCGGCGCCTCGCCCGCACGCTCTCCGGCGGCGAGACGTTCCTCGCCTCCCTCGCCCTGGCCCTGGCGCTGGCCGAGCGGGTCACCGAGCTGTCCGGCTCCGGGCGGGCGAGCCTCGACGCCATCTTCCTCGACGAGGGCTTCGGCACGCTCGACCCCGACACCCTCGACGTCGTCGCCAGCGCCATCGAGGAGCTGGGCGCCAGCGGCCGGATGGTCGGCGTGGTGTCCCACGTGCGCGAGCTCGCCGACCGGGTGCCGGTGCGCTTCGAGGTCCGGCGCGGCATCGAGTCGTCCACGGTCGAGCGGGTGGACCTCTAGATGCGGATCTCGATCGAGCAGTGGGCCCCGGACTACGGCAGCCCGATGGGCCCCGACGCCCTGGCGGAGACCCAGGCCGCGGTCGACGCAGAGTGCGAGGTGCCGGTGGACGCGTGGGCCCCGCGGTCACCCGCGCCCGGCACCACCGTCCCCGACGAGATCGCGTTCGTCGACGGGGTCCGCCGGGTCGAGGCCCGGGTGTGGATCGAATCCGACCGGGGCAGCGTCCACCAGGGGATCTGCGCCAGCTACGCCGCCGGCGTGGTCCGCTGCAACGGCTCCGCCACCGTGGTCGATGCCCAGGTGCGGCGCAGCGTCTTCTCCGACGCACCCGACCTGGTGCCGATCGTGACCCGCCACGGCCGCTTCGGCGTCTGCCCGGTCACCGACAGCGCCGGCGATGCCCTCTCCCTCGCCCTGCAGGGAGCGATGGCCGACCTCGAATCCGCCGTCTCGGCCCCGGTCCCTGACGACTGCCTGCTCGTGGTCGACGGGCCGCTGCGCGAGCGGCGGGGCATGGACCACGCCGTCGGCTACGTGAAGACCCACCACGTCGCCTACCTGCCCGCCGTCGTCCAGGACGTCATCCCGATGCTGGAGCCCGGCCAGCGCACCCCGGTGCTGCTCATCGGGGATCGCTTCCGCCGCTGGTCGTGGTACCTGCGCCTGCCCGGCGATCGGTCCCACGGCTGGGCCGGGGTCGTGCGCTGCGAGATCAGCCCCGACCGCACCGTCGCCGAGGCAGCCGCCGTCGCCGACGGGTGCACGCTCGCCCTGCCGCGGTTCGCCTCCGAAGCCCACAAGGACGCCCGGGCACCACAGAACCTGTACCCGATCGCGGGCCTCGAGCGGGAGCTGCGCCACCGCCTCGGCGACGCCCGCCTCCTGTACCGGTCGCTCCGTCAAGCCGCGTAGGCATCGCCCGGCCCTACCATCGGGCCATGCACGACCTGGTCATCCGAAGGGGAACGGTCGTCGACGGCTCCGGCGCACCGGCCCGCGCCGCCGACATCGCCATCGACGACGACCGCATCGCCGAGGTGGTCGACCGCGACGACGGTGGGTCCGCCGGCCCCGGCCGCCGGGAGATCGACGCCACCGACCTGCTGGTCACCCCCGGCTGGGTCGACGTGCACACCCACTACGACGCCCAGGCCACGTGGGACCCGTACCTCACCCCGTCGGGCTTCCACGGCGTCACCACCGTCGTCATGGGCAACTGCGGGGTCGGGTTCGCCCCGGTCGCCCCCGACCGCCGGGACTGGCTCATCGGCTTGATGGAGGGCGTCGAGGACATCCCCGGCGCGGCCATGGCCGACGGCATCGAATGGGAGTGGGAGGACTTCGAGGGCTACCTCGACGCGCTCGACCGCCGGCGCTACGTCTGCGACGTCGGCGCCCAGATCCCCCACGGCGCGCTCCGCACCTACGTGATGGGGGAGCGGGGCGCGGCGAACGAGCCGGCCACCGCTGACGACATCGCCCGCATGGCCGCGATGGTCGAGTCCGGCCTGCGGGCCGGGGCGCTCGGGTTCTCCACCAGTCGCACCCCGATCCACAAGTCCGTCGATGGCGAGCTCGTGCCCGGCACCACCGCCGGCACCGACGAGATCCTCGGCATCGGTGAGGCCATCCGCCGCGTGGGTCACGGCGTGTTCGAGTACAGCCCGGACCACGTCAAGGTCGGCGACGAGTTCGGCTGGATGCGCGACCTCGCCGCCCTCACCGGCCAACCGGTCAGCTTCAACCTGAACCAGCCCGACACCGACCCCGACTACTGGCAGACGTCGCTGCGCCTGCTCGAGGAGGCCGCGTCCGACGGGCTGCCCGTCGTGGCCCAGGTCGCCGGACGGGCCATCGGCATCCTCTTCGCGTTCGAGCTCACGCTGCACCCGTTCCTGTTCAAGCCGGCCTGGGGGGAGATGGCCTTCCTCGAGCCGGCGGAGAAGCAGGCCCGCTTCCAGGACCCGGCGTGGCGCCAGCGGTTCCTCGACGAGGAGCCCATCGCGCTCGGCGGCGACTTCGCCCGCTTCGTCACGACCACCTGGGAGCGCATGTTCCCGTTCCAGGGTGACTCGTCCTACGAGCCGGGCTACGAGGACTCCGTCGCCGGCATCGCCGAGGCCACCGGTCGACGACCCGAGGAGGTCGCCTACGACCACCTCGCCCGCGACGGCGGCACCGGGATGCTGTACTTCCCGCTCTTCAACTACGCCTACGGCGACCTGGAGCTCACCCGCCAGCTGCAGCTGCACCCCCAGACCCGCATGGGCCTGTCCGACGGCGGTGCCCACTGCGGTGCGGTGTGCGACGGCGGCATGCCCACCTTCATGCTCAGCTACTGGGCGCGGGACCGCACGCAGGGCTCGGGCACGATGCCCCTCGAGCACGTCGTGCACCGCCAGACCCGCCAGACCGCCGAGATGTACGGGCTGCTCGACCGCGGGCTGCTGGCGCCGGGGATGCGAGCCGACGTCAACGTCATCGACCACGCCACGCTCGGCGTCCACGCCCCCGAGATCGTGCACGACCTGCCATCGGGTGCCCGCCGCCTCCTGCAGCGAGCGCACGGCTACCGCCACACGATCTGCGCCGGCGAGGTCACCGTCACCGACGACCAGTTCACGGGCGAGCTGCCCGGCCGGCTGCTCCGAGGACCCCGGTCCTCGGCCTGATGTCGGTCGCCTCGTCGCCGCGGCTGCTGGCCCTGCACGGGTTGCGCCTGCACGGTCGCGCCGAGCCGGACCAGGTGGCCGAGTACATGGGCGCCTGGGTGGACGACATCGCCACCGAGCTCCAGCTGCTCGAGGTCGAAGGCCTCGTCGACCACCGCACCGGTCGCTTCCCCGGCTTCGGGCTCACGCCGGACGGCCGGACCGAGGGGGAGCGCCTGCTCGCCGAGGAGCTCGACGAGCACGGCCTGCGCCGCCACGTGGAGGCGGCCTACGAGGAGTTCCTCGCCTACAACCGCCAGATGCTCACCATCTGCACGATGTGGCAGCTCCGCACCGTGAACGGCGCCACGGTGGCCAACGACCACACCGACGAGTTCCACGACCGCTCCGTCGTGGAGGCCCTCCACTCCCTCGACCAGCACGTCCGTCCGGTGCTGTTCGCGCTGTGCGACGGCCTCGATCGCTTCGCCGGTCACGAGACACGGTTGCGGTACGCGTTGGACCACGTGCTCGCCGGGGAGCACGATTGGCTCACGAAGCCGATGTTCCCGAGCTACCACTCCTGCTGGTTCGAGCTGCACGAAGACCTGCTCGCCACGCTCGGGCGAGAACGCACCACTGAAGGGAGCCCGTGATGGGCGCACTCCGCGAGAGCCGGTTCGGCCGGGTCCTCACCGCCATGGTCACCCCGTTCGACGGCGACGGCCGCCTTGACCTCGACGGCACCCAGCGCCTCGCCCGCTGGCTCGTCGACCACGGCAGCGACGGCCTGGTGGTCAACGGCACCACGGGCGAGTCGCCGACGCTGTCGGCCACCGAGTCCGTCGACCTCTTCCGGGCCGTGCGCCAGGCGGTCGACGTCCCCGTCATCGCCGGCACCGGCTCCAACGACACCGCGCACGCCATCCGCCAGTCCGAGGCCGCGGCCGGCATCGGCGTGGACGGTCTCCTCGTGGTGGCGCCGTACTACAACAAGCCGTCCCAGGCCGGCCTGCTGCGCCACTTCCGCATGATCGCCGAGGCCACCGACCTGCCGATCATCCTCTACGACATCCCGGGTCGGACCAGCCGCAAGGTCGACAGCGCCACGATCCTCACCCTGGCGCGCGAGGTGCCCACGATCGTCGGCCTGAAGGACGCCGCCGGCAGCCCGGCCGAGACGGCCGGCGTGATCGCCGGCGCACCGGAGGGCTTCGACGTCTACTCCGGCGACGACAACCTCACGCTGCCGCTGCTGTCCGTCGGCGCCCGCGGGGCGATCAGCGTGGCGTCGCACTGGGTCGGCGAGCAGATCCGGGCGATGTTCGACGCGTTCGACGCCGGCGACGTCGCCGAGGCCACCCGCATCAACCAGACCCTGCTGCCCTCCTACGGCTTCGAGTCCACCCTCGACGCCCCCAACCCGGTCCCGACCAAGGCGATGCTGCGCACCCTCGGCCTCCCAGCGGGGGAGTGCCGCCCGCCCATGGGCCCCACCCCCGACGGCCTCGAGGTCCAGGCCAAGGAGCTCTGGGACTCGCTGGGCACCTGAACCCGGCCAGTACGGTGCAGGCCATGCCTGCTCCCGTGAAGATCACGTTCCTGGGCGGTCTCGGCGAGATCGGGCGCAACTGCGCCTGCATCGAGGTCGACGGCCGGATCATGCTCATCGACTGCGGGCTCATGTTCCCCGACCTGGACATGCTCGGCGTCGACCTGGTGCTGCCCGACTTCAGCTACCTCTACGACAACGCCGACCGGGTCGAGGGCGCCGTGCTCACCCACGGCCACGAGGACCACACCGGTGGCCTGTCGTTCCTCCTGCGTGACATCAGCTTCCCGCTGTACGGCTCCGAGCTGACCCTCGGCTTCGCCAAGAACCGCATCGAGGAGGCCGGTCTCCTCGACCGCACCAGCTTCAACATCGTGAAGGACGGGGAGCGGCGCAAGGTCGGCCCCTTCGACCTCGAGTTCATCCCGGCGACCCACTCGGTGCCCCACGGCTTCGCCACCGCGTTCCACACCCCGCAGGGCACGATCCTGCACTCGGGTGACTTCAAGATCGACCTGACCCCGGTCGACGGCCGCCTCACCGACCTGGCCCGCATCGGCGCCATGTCCCACGACCCCGGCATCCGCCTGCTGCTCGCCGACTCCACCAACGCGGAGGAGCGCGGCCACTCGGCCAGCGAGACCAGCGTCGGCCGGGTGCTCTACGACCTGTTCCACGCCCACGAGGGGCGCCGCATCATCACCGCCTGCTTCGCCAGCCACGTGCACCGCGTGCAGCAGATCGCCGACGCCGCCGTCGCGTTCGACCGCAAGATCGCCACCCTCGGCATGTCGATGAAGAAGAACGTGAAGCTGGCCCGCTCGCTCGGGCTGCTGAACATCCCCGAGAGCAGCCTCATCGACATCGAGGAGATCGACAAGCACGAGCCGGGCAAGGTCTGCATCATCTCCACCGGCAGCCAGGGCGAGCCGATGTCGGCCCTCGCGCTCATGGCCGCCACCGAGAGCCGCTGGCTCACCCTCACCCCGCAGGACACGGTGATCCTCAGCTCGCACCCGATCCCGGGCAACGAGATGAACGTGTCGAAGGTCATCGACGGCCTCGTGCGCCAGGGCGTCGACGTCGTCTACTCCGGCATCGCCGACGTCCACGCCACCGGGCACGCCAAGTCCGAGGAGCTCAAGACGTACCACTCCATCGCCCGGCCGGAGTGGTTCATCCCGGTCCACGGCGAGTACCGCCACCTCGTCGCCCACGCCAAGATCGCCCGGGCCATGGGCATCGCCCAGGAGAAGGTCTGGGTCTGCGAGGACGGCCACCAGCTCGAGCTGACCGACGACGGCCTGCGCGCCGTCGGCAAGGTCCCCGCGGGCTACCTCTACGTCGACGGCACGATCGGCGACGTCGGCCAGGGCGTCCTGCGCGACCGCAAGGTGCTGGCCGAGGAGGGCGTGGTCGTGGTCATCGTCACGGTCGACGTCGAGACCGGAGCGGTGCTCAACCGACCCGAGATCGTCACCCGCGGGTGGATCTACGAGAAGGAGGCCGAGGGCCTGCTCGCCGAGTGCGCCAACGAGGTCGAGAAGGCCGTCGCGGAGGTCAAGGACACCAGCGACATCGAGGCCGTCCAGCGGGCCGCGCGCCGCGCCGCCGGCCGGTTCGTGAACCGCGAGACCAAGCGCAAGCCGATGATCGTGCCGGTCGTCCTCGAGGCCTGAGGCCTCGGCACCGACCGTTCGCGCAACGGTCAGCGCCCGGCCGCCCAGCCCACACATCCGAGAAAGGTCGGCTTCCTACGTTCGCCCTCGTCTGATCCCCACACAGCGAGGTGCACGAAACGCCATGGAGCTCGAGCTCGAGGACCTTGGGTCCAACCCCACCGACAACCGCCCCTTCGACGACATCCTGACGGCCCGCATCGGGCGGCGCGCCGTCCTCGGCGGTTCGCTCGCCACCGCCGCCATCACCTTCCTCGGCACGTCCCCGGCGCTGGCCAAGGGCAAGCCGGCCCCCGGCAACGCCTCCTCCCAGCCGGCCTTCGCCGGCAAGAAGGGCAAGGGCGGTGACCTGCTCGGCTTCGACGGGATCCCGCTGAGCGCGGCGAAGAACGGCGTCGTCGTGCCCGACGGCTACACCGCCCAGGTCATCCTCCCGTGGGGCACCGCGATCCTGCCCGGCTTCAGCGATGGCATCCCGACGTCGGCTGCTGACCAGGAGGGCAAGATCGGCCTCGGTCACGACGGCATGTGGTTCTTCCCGACCAACCGCTCGGGGTCCGAGGGCGTGCTCTGCCTGAACCACGAGTACGGCACGAACAGCCACCTCCGCAACGGGCTCGGCGAGATCGATTCTGAGATCGCCGAGGACGACGAGGAGTTCGTGAAGATCTCCCAGGCGCTGCACGGTGTCGCGGTCGTCAAGGTCCGCAGGTCGGGGGACGGCTGGGCCGTGGTTCCTGACCCGGCCACGAACCGACGCATCACGGGGAACACCGAGGTCGCGTTCTCGGGCCCGGTGGCCGACAGCCCGCTGCTGGAGAACAGCGCCGGCAACGGCTTCGCCGGCACGCTCAACAACTGCGGCAGCGGCAGGACCCCGTGGGGGACCTACCTCACGTGCGAGGAGAACTTCAACGGCTACTTCCGCAGGCGTGCGACGCCGACCGACGCGGACGAGCGATACGGGCTGACGGGAGACGGCAGCCGCTACGGCTGGCACGTCCACGACGATCGCTTCGACCTCTCGAAGCCCGAGTACGCGAACGAGGCGAACCGATTCGGCTGGATCGTCGAGATCGACCCGATGGACGCCAGCGTCACTCCGATCAAGCGCACTGCGCTGGGTCGGGTCAAGCACGAGGCGATCGAGATCGTCGAGGGCAAGGGCAAGCGCATCGTCGGGTACATGGGTGACGACCAGGCCAACGACTACGTGTACAAGTTCGTGTCTGCGGCCAACTGGAAGTCGATGCGTGCCCGGGGCATCAGCCCCCTCGACGAAGGCACGCTGTACGTCGCCCGCTACGACGAGGACGGCACCGGTCAGTGGCTCGAGCTGAGCATGGACGTGCCTGCGCTCAACGCCCGGTTCTCGGGGATGGACGATCTGCTCGTCCACACCCGCATCGCCGCTGACATCGTCGGTGCGACCCCCATGGACCGCCCCGAGTGGATCACGGTCGACCCCAACACCGACCTGGTCTACGTGGCCTGCACCAACAACAGCGGGCGCTCGACCGCCAATGGTGCGAACCCCCGCACGCCCAACCCGTCCGGGCACATCGTGCGGATGGACGACGGCGACTTCGTCGGCACCGGCTTCACCTGGGAGATCTTCCTGCTCGCCGGCGATCCCGACAACCCGAGCGACACCAGCAACGGGTTCGGTCCGCCCACCGATCCGACGTACGCGATGAACAAGTTCTCCGACCCGGACGCGGTGTACTTCGACCCCTACGGCCGGCTGTGGATCCTCACGGACGGCGGCCAACCGGAGGGCAGGAACAACCAGATGGTCGTCGCCGATCCCGAGAGCGCGGAGGTTCGGCGCTTCCTCACCGGACCGGCCGGTTGCGAGGTCACGGGCATCACGCCGACCATGGAGGACACGGTGCTGTTCGTGAACATCCAGCACCCCGGCAACGGTTCGTCTGCACAGTCGAACTTTCCCTCGACGGCCGACGGGGTGGTCCCCCGTGACGCCACCGTCGTCATCACGAAGGACGACGGCGGCGTGATCGGCAGCTGACCCAGCACACGCGTGGCCGAGCGGCGGAGCCGCTCCCACGCCAGGTCACGGGGCCCGGTCCAGCAGGGGGACCGGGCCCCGGCGCGTCCACCCTCCCTCGGGGCAGATGTGGCTGCTGTTACCGTTGTGGCCACTGTGGCTGCCACGCGCTCGAGTCAGAAGAAGAAGCCGCCGGCCAAGCGGCGCAGCACCGCCAAGAAGTCGGCGAAGGCCCCGTCGCGGGTCGGCGGCACCGTGGGCGCGGCCCTGGACGGTCGCTCGGCCGACGTGGCCGGCCTCGCCCTCATCGGCATCGGCATCATCGCCGGCGCCGGCCTGTACGCCGACGTGGCCGGTCCGATCGGCCAGCTGCTCGCCACCGCCTCGTCGGGCTTCGCCGGCCTCGCCGGGGTGCTCGTCCCGCCGGTGCTGGTCCTCATCGGCATCGCCTGCCTGCGCGACAACGACCCCCAGACCGGGCAGGGCCTGTTCGGACGGGCCCACCTCGTCGTCGGGGGTGTCCTCCTCGCACTGGCCGTCACCGGCCTGCTCCACGTCCTGCGGGGCCAGCCCGCCTTCGATGCGGGCGTGGACGAGTGGGGCGCAGCCGGGGGTCTGCTCGGCATGGGCACGGGTGCTCCGCTGGTCGCCGTCGCCGCCACGGGTGGCGCGGTCGTGGCCCTGCTCACGTTTCTGGCCATCTCCTTCTTCGTCATCACCCGCATCCCGGTCCGCGTCGCCGCCGAAGGGGCCGTGTCCACGTTCCGGCCGCTCGGCGAGACCCTGCGCGCCACGGCACGATCGCTGTTCACGCTGGGCGACGATCCCGACCGTGACCGTGACCGTGACCGTGACCGAGACGGGGACCGAGATCGCGGCCCCGACGTCACCGTCGCCGGCGAGCCGACCACCATCTACGACCTCGAGGACGAGCCGGAGCCCCTCCCGCCCGAACCGGTGGACGAGACCCGAGCCGACCCGGTCGTCGAGATCCCGGCCGCCGCACCGCCCACCGAGCTCGACCTGCGCCCCGCCGCACCGGTCGGCGACTGGAAGCTGCCCCCGGCCAAGGTGCTCGTCCGCACCGGCAGCCAGGAGGTCGACCGCAAGGCCGTCGAGGAGGACGGGCGCCGCCTCGAGGCCAGCCTCGCGCAGCACGGCGTGGAGACCCGCCTGATCGGCATGGTCGTGGGCCCCACCGTCACCCGCTACGAGCTCGAGCTCGGCCCCGGCGTGAAGGTCAACAAGGTCACGAGCCTGGCCAAGGACATCGCCTACAACATGGCCACGCCGGACGTGCGCATCCTGGCGCCGATCCCTGGCAAGCAGGCCATCGGCATCGAGGTGCCCAACGCCCGCCGCCAGCTCGTCACCGTCGGCGACATCCTCACCTCGCGCGAGGCCGTCGAGGCCGAGCACCCCCTCGAGGTCGCCGTCGGGCGCGACATCAACGGCAAGTCGCACCTGATGAACCTGGCCCAGATGCCCCACATCCTCATCGCCGGCGCGACCGGTGCGGGCAAGTCGAGCTGCCTCAACTCCATCCTCACCTCGATCCTCATGCGATCCACGCCGGACCAGGTGCGCATGATCCTCATCGACCCCAAGCGGGTCGAGATGGGCCAGTACGAGGGCCTGCCCCACCTGCTCACCCAGGTCGTGACCAACCCGAAGAAGGCGGCCAACGCGCTGTCGTGGGCGGTCAAGGAGATGGAGCGCCGCTACGACCTGCTGTCCGAGGTCGGGGTGCGCGACATCACCGGCTACAACGAGGCCTACGACCGGGGCGACCTGGCCGAGGCCGAGTCCGCCTACCAGTCCCGCCAGGTGCGCTCGAGCGGCTGGGGCGACGCTGCGCAGGCGCCAGCCGGAGCAGCTTCCACCGATGCAGGCGGCTCCGTGCAACGGGGCGAGACCGACGCAGGAGGTCACGCCAGGCAGAGCGGTCCCGACCGCTACGAGCGGCTCCCGTTCATCATCGTCGTGGTCGACGAGCTCGCCGACCTGATGATGGTGGCGGCCCGAGACGTCGAGGACTCGATCTGTCGCATCGCCCAGATGGCCCGTGCCGTGGGCATCCACCTCATCATCGCCACCCAGCGCCCGTCGGTGAACGTCATCACCGGCGTCATCAAGGCCAACGTGCCGGCCCGCCTCGCCTTCGCGGTCTCCAGCGCCACCGACAGCCGGGTCATCCTCGACCAGGTCGGCGCCGAGCGCCTCGTCGGCAAGGGCGACATGCTCTTCCTCGGTCCCACCTCGTCCACGCCCGCCCGCATCCAGGGCTCGTGGGTCACCGAGGAGGAGGTGCGCTCGATCGCAGCGCACTGGAAGGGCCAGGCCCCCCAGGTCAGCTACGTCGAGGACGTCCAGGGCGGCGAGGGCGGCGACCCCGGGGCGATGCTGCCCGGCGGCGGCACCGGCGACGACGATGACGACGACCTCGCCCTCCAGGCCATGGAGCTCATCGTGCGCAGCCAGCTCGGCTCCACGTCGATGCTGCAGCGCAAGCTCAAGGTCGGCTTCGCCCGGGCCGGTCGCCTCATGGACATCCTCGAGCAGCGCGGCGTGGTCGGCCCCTCCATCGGCTCGAAGGCCCGCGACGTGCTGATGACCGAAGCGGAGCTGGACGACCTGCTCTCCAAGAGCTGACCCTCGAACTGGCAGTCGTGGTGTAGCGCCCGGCTCAGGGGGCGACGGCGACGCCGCGGGCGATGCGGTGGAACAGCGGCGGCATGCCGCGCTGCACCGCCTCGGACACGCCGGAGACGTCGAAGCCCCCGGCAGCCAGCGCCGTGCGGGTCTCGTGATCGAGGTGGCACGAGCCCTCGATCCAGTTCCACACCGGGTCGAGGCGGGTCTGGATGCGGTGCGCCCAACCTCGTGCCGCGGCGACGTGCTCGATCAGGCGCAGCTCGCCACCCGGGCGCAGCACCCGGCGAGCCTCCGCGACGACGGGTCCGAGGGCCGGAACCGAGCACAGCACGAGCGTGGACACGATGGCGTCGGCGGTGCCGTCGTTGAACGGCAGCCGGTCGGCGGTGGCGTCGACGATCTCCACGTCGAAGGAGCGCGGCGCCTCGTTCACCCGGGTGCGCAGCTGGTCGCGCATGGCGGCGGACGGTTCGGTGAGGACGAGGCGCTCGACGGTGTCCGGGTAGTGCTCCAGGTTGTGGCCGGTGCCGGCGCCGAGCTCCACGACGGTTCCCGACAGCCCCACCAGGAGGTCGGCGCGGGCTCGCCGGAGCCAGGCGTCCTCCATGCGGGCCGTGAGCTGGTCGTAGCGGCGGGCGAAGGCGGAGCGCATCAGGGGCGCACCGTACTCAGGGCAGCAGGACGGTGGAGCCGGTGGTGCGTCCGGCCTCCAGCTCGACATGGGCACGGGCCGCGTCGGCGAGCGGGAAGGTCTGGCCGATCCGGATCGACACCTCGCCCGATGCGACGACGGCGAACAGGTCGTCGGCCATCGCCTGGGTGGCGGCGGGGGAGTCGGCGTAGCTGGCCAGGGTCGGTCGGGTGACGAAGAGCGAGCCCTTGGTGGCCAGGATCGACGGCTCGAAGGCTGGCACCGGTCCGGAGGCGTTGCCGTAGGTGACCAGCATCCCCCGGGGCCGCAGCGAGTCCATCGACGCCATGAAGGTGTCGGCGCCGACACCGTCGTAGACCACGTCCACCCCTCGGCCGCCGGTGAGCTCCCGGACGGCGGCCGCGACGTCCACGCCCTCGTCCCGGTAGGCGATGACGTGCTCGTAGCCGTTCTCGAGCGCCAGCTCGCGCTTGGCCGGGGTGCTGGCCGTGCCGATCACCGTGGCGCCGAGCGCCTTGGCCCACTGCCCGAGGATCAGGCCGACCCCGCCGGCGGCGGCGTGGCCGAGGATGACCGTGCCGGGACCGACGTCGTAGGTCTGGCGCAGCAGGTACTGGGCGGTGAGGCCCTTGAGCATGATCGCCGCCGCCGTCTGGTCGTCGACGTCGTCGGGGACCCGCACGAGGCCACCGGCCGGCACCGTGACGTGCTCGGCGTAGGCCCCGAGCGGACCCGTGCCGTAGGCCACCCGGTCGCCGACGGCGAGGTCCACTCCCTCGCCCACCGCCTCGATCACGCCGGCGGCCTCCATGCCGAGCCCGCTCGGGAGGCGGGCGGGGTAGAGGCCGGATCGGAAGTAGGTGTCGACGAAGTTGAGGCCCACTGCGGTGTGGCGGACGAGGGCCTGGCCCGGGCCGGGCTCATCGACGTCGACCCCGGTCCACTCGAGCACGTCTGGCCCGCCGGTGCGGTCGAAGCGGATGGCGTGGGATCGGGAGGGGAAGGCCATGGCTGCAATCATGGCCGCCGTGCTGCTCGCCCTCCTCGCCGTCGTCGTCGGCTTGGTCGTCCTGACCAAGGCGGCCGACGCGTTCGTGGAGGGGGCCGCCCGGCTGTCGGCTGCCCTCAAGGTCCCCCCGGTCGTCATCGGGGCCGTGGTCGTCGGGTTCGGCACGAGCGCGCCGGAGATGGTCGTGTCGGGCATCGCGGCCAGCCAGGACAAGCTCGACATCGCCGTCGGCAACGTCATCGGCTCCAACATCGCGAACCTGTCGCTGGTGCTCGGCGTGTCGGCGCTGCTCTGCGCCATGACGGTCACATCGGGGATCATCAAGCGCGAGGCGCCGCTCTCGACGGCCTCGGTGGTCCTCTTCGCCGTCCTCGCCCAGGACGGCCTCGAACGGTGGGAGGGCATCGTCCTCGCCGTCGGTCTGGTCGGTGCGCTCCTCTTGATCTTCCGAGGCTCGGGTTCGGACAACGACGAGATGCTCGCCGAGGTCGACGAGTACCTGGAGGACCGTTCATCGATCTCGCTTCGGGCCGAGGGCTTCCGCACCGTGCTCGGGCTCATCGGCGTCGTCGTCGGTGCCCAGCTCACCGTGGAGGGTGCATCGACCATCGCCGACGAGCTCGGGCTGGGCGAGGGGTTCGTGGCGGTGACCCTGGTCGCACTCGGCACCTCGCTCCCGGAGCTGGTGACGGCGATCGCTGCGGCCCGGAAGGACGAGCACGAGCTCATCATCGGCAACCTGCTCGGCTCGAACCTCTTCAACAGCCTCGGGGTCGGGGCGGTGGCCGGCATCGCCGGCCCCGGCCTGCTGGCCGATGACAAGCTGGCCAGCATCGGGGTCGGGTCGATGCTGCTCATCGCCTTCGGGGCGTGGTTCTTCATGTTCTCGGGCAAGCGTGTCGTGCGCTGGGAGGCGATCGTGCTGCTCGGCGCCTACGCCGTCACCCTGCCGCTCCTCGCGTAGCTAGACGCGCCGCTCCGGCACCCACTCCTCGGGCGCCGGGCGCCGGTGGTAGTACTGCGGCGCCCACACCTCGGCGGGGTCCTCGCCCTGGAGCGGCATGCGCCACGACGTGACCGCGGCCGGGTCGCACGGCAGCGACAGCAGGGCGCGGGGCTCGTGCACCGTGGCGTTGATGTACGCGTCGGCGAAGGCGTCGGGCGTGTAGCGGATTGCGATGTCGCGGTAGCGGGACCGCCAGGCGTCGTCCTCGCCCGGTGGGTGCTCGACGGTGACCGTGCCCTTCACGAAGACCTTGCGGAACGGGGCGTCGTCCTCGTCGATGGTCATGGCCACCCGGGGCTCGCGCTGGATGTGGTGCCACCACGACGACTTCTCGCGCGGCGTGAACCAGATGCGGCCGTCGTCGAACAGGAACCAGATCGGGGCCACCGAGGGCGCGCCGTCCGTATCGACGGTGGCGATGCGGGTCAGGTGCCCGGGCTCGGTCAGGAACTCCACGATCTGGTCGGTGCTGAGGCGAGGCATGACGGGAACCTAGGTGGAAACACGAGTTGCCTGTCGCGTGCCAAGATCCGGGCCATGACCGCCGACGTCAGCACCATCGCCACCGACCTCCAGTTCCCCGAGGGCCCCATCGCCATGGACGACGGGTCGATCCTGCTCGTCGAGATCAAGCGGGGCACCCTCACCTGGCTCGAGGCCGACGGCGAGGTGCGGCGGCGCTTCGACCTCGGGGGCGGCCCCAACGGCGCCGCGGTCGGCCCCGACGGCAAGGTCTACGTCTGCAACAACGGCGGGTGCTTCCACTGGGAGGACGTCATGGGCCTGACGATCCCCGGCCACTGCCCGCCCAGCTGGAACGGCGGATCCATCCAGCGGGTCGACCTGGAGAGCGGTGCGGTCGAGACCGTGTACACGACCTCCACCGCCGCCGACGGCACCAGCATCCCGCTGCGCGCCCCGAACGACATCGTCTTCGACGCCCACGGCGGCTTCTGGTTCAGCGACCACGGCGTCCGCCTCGACCGCACCTCCGACCGCACCGGCCTGCACTACGCGTCGCCGGACGGCTCGTCATGCCGTGAGGTCGTGTTCCCGGTGGACGCGCCCAACGGCATCGGCCTGTCGCCCGACGGTGCCACCCTCTACGCCGCCGAGACCCACACCGGCCGCGTCTTCCACTGGCCGATCGGAGAACCCGGCACGATCGACCAGGCGCAGGCGAACCCGGCGGGCCCCGGCGGGGGTCACCTGCTCGCCGGCCTGCCCGGCATGCAGTTCCTCGACTCCCTCGCCGTCGACGGCGAGGGCTGGGTGTGCGTGGCCACGCTCATCAACGGCGGCGTCACGTCGATCTCGCCCGATGGCGAGACCGTGGAGCACACGCCGTTCGGGGATCCGCTGGTCACCAACATCTGCTTCGGCGGCGACGACCTGCGCACCGCCTACATCACGCTCTCCGGCACCGGGCAGCTCGTGAAGACGACGTGGCCGCGGCCCGGCCTGCGCCTCGCGCACACCGCCTGACGGTGAGGCGACTCGGGAGCCGGCCGGGTACCCCGGTACCCTCATCTCGATGGCGCAGCGCTTCTGGGTCGAGACGCTGGGGTGCCCGAAGAACTCGGTCGACTCCGACAAGGTCACCGGTCGGCTGCTGGCCGACGGGTACCTCCCCGCGGACGCGCCCGACCACGCCGACCTCGTCGTGGTGAACACCTGCGCCTTCATCGAGGAGGCCCGCCAGGAGTCGATCGACACGATCCTCTCCCTGAGCGACGCCCGTCGAGACGGTGCCGAGGTGGTCGTCACGGGCTGCATGGCCGAGCGCTACGGCGCCGAGCTGGCCGACGCCCTGCCCGAGGTCGACCGCGTCGTCGGCTTCGGTGGCCCGGTGACCGCGACCGAGACCGGCTGGGTGCCGGTGAGCATCGGCGGCATCGGGCGCACCCCGACCGAGCCGGCCGTGCCGGCCCTCGACCTGCTCAACATGCCCCGCCCGGCGGCGTCCGCGCCGTGGGCGTACGTGAAGGTGGCCGAGGGCTGCGACCGCAAGTGCGGCTTCTGCGCCATCCCCTCCTTCCGCGGCCCGCAGCGGTCCCGCGGGCGCCTCGACGTCGTCGCCGAGGCCGAGTCGCTCGCGTCGTCCGGCGTGCGCGAGATCGTGCTCGTCGCCCAGGACCTCGCCTCCTACGGACGGGACCAGGGCCAGGGTGCGCGTGAGCTCGTGCCCCTGCTCGACGACCTGTCCGCCGTGGTCGACCGGCTCCGCCTGCTGTACCTGTATCCGTCCGAGCTCACCGACGACCTGATCGACGCCATCTGCCGCACCGGCGTCCCGTACTTCGACCTGTCGCTCCAGCACGTCTCGCGCCCCCTCGTCCGGCGCATGCGGCGCTGGGGTGAGGGATCCCGCTACCTCGAGCGCATCCACGCCATCCGCGAGCGCGAGCCCGACGCCGCCTTCCGCTCCAACTTCATCGTCGGCTACCCCGGCGAGACCGAAGCCGACCACGACGCCCTCCTCGCCTTCGTCGAGGAGGCCCAGCTCGACTGGTGCGGGTTCTTCCGCTACTCGCCCGAGGACGGCACCTACGCCGCCGACCTCGATGGCGAGGTCCCCGACGCCCTCGTCGCCGACCGCCTCTTCGAGCTGCGCGACCTCCAGGACGACATCACCGGCGCCCGGCGCGACGCCCTGGTGGGCCGCACGGTGTCGGTGCTCGTCGACGAGCCGGGGGTCGGGCGGAGCCATCGGGAGGCGCCGGAGATCGACGGCATCATCACCGTCCCCGACCACCTCGAGGTCGGCGCCATCGTCGACGTCGAGGTCGTCGCCGCCGAGGGGCCCGAGGTCCACGCCCAGCTGCCCAGGGTCGGAGCGAGCTCGGAGCGCACCTCGTGAGCGACGCCGCCGACCGCATGCGCTACGGCGCCTCCGCCCTGGCCACGCCGGCCAACGCCATCACGATCGCCCGGATGGCGCTCGCCGTCCCGTTCCTCGCCTTCGTGGCCAACGGCGGCTCCTCGTACTGGGCGCTGGCCGCCTGGACGGTGCTGGCCTTCAGCGACGGCCTCGACGGCCACCTGGCCCGCAAGCACGGCACGACCCGCTCCGGTGCGTTCCTCGACCCCCTCGCCGACAAGGTGCTGGTGCTCGGCGCCGCGTGGGCCCTCGTGGTGTCGGGCACGTTCTGGTGGGTGCCGGTGCTGCTCATCACGGTGCGCGAGATCGGCATCTCGGTGTTCCGCTCCTGGTACGCCCGCCGGGGCATCGCCGTCCCGGCTCGGTACTCGGCCAAGGTGAAGACGGTGGTCCAGGAGCTGGCCATCGCCTTCGCGCTGCTGCCCCCGATCGCCGAGCACGCCGAGTGGGTGCACGTCTCGATCCTCTGGGCCGCCGTGGTGCTGACCATCGGCACCGGCATCTCCTACGTCACCGACGGCCACCGCTCGTTCAGCCACACCGGCGACCGCGGCTGACGTGCGCTGCGAGGTCGTCGCCATCGGCACCGAGCTCCTGCTCGGCACGGTCGTGGACTCCAACTCGTCCTGGATCGGCTCCCAGCTCGCGCTGGCCGGGATCGACTGCCTGCGCTCGGTGCGGGTCGGTGACAACCACGCCCGCATGGTGGCCTGCCTGCGCGAGTCCCTGGAGCGGGCCGATGCCGTGATCTGCTGCGGCGGGCTCGGTCCGACCCAGGACGACGTGACCCGCGAGGCGATCGCCGAGGTCATGGGCGTCGAGCTGGTCCGGGAACCCGATGTGGAGGACGTCATCCGCGGCATGTTCGCCTCGCGGGGTCGGCGCATGGCGGAGAACAACCTGCGCCAGGCCGACGTGCCCGCCGGTGCCACCGTCATCCCCCAGACCCGCGGCACGGCGCCCGGCCTCATCTGCCCGGTGGGCGAGGACAAGGTCGTCTACGCCGTGCCGGGCGTGCCGCACGAGATGCAGGAGATGGTGCTGCGCGCCGTCGTGCCCGACCTGCGCCGCCGCTCCGGTGACACCTCGACCATCGTCTCGCGCACCCTGCGGACCTGGGGTGAGTCCGAGTCGTCGCTGGCCGAGCTGCTCGACGGGCGGATCCAGGCCATCGACGAGGCCCACGCCGCCGGCACCCCGGCACCGACCCTCGCGTTCAACGCGTCCGGCATCGAGGGGATCCGCGTCCGCATCACGGCCCGTGGCGATGACGAGGCGGGCGCGCTGGCCCTGGTGGACGCCGAGGACGAGGCCGTCCGCGCCGTGCTCGGCGACCTCGTGTTCGGGGTCGACGGCGAGACGATGGAGCACGCCGTCGGCGACCTTCTCGTCGCGCGCGGCCTGACCCTCGGCCTGGCCGAGTCCGTCACCGGCGGCCTGGTCGCGGCGCGCATCGTGTCCGTGCCGGGTGCGAGCACCTGGTTCCGCGGCTCGGTGGTGGCCTACGCCTCCGAGGTGAAGTTCGACGTGCTCGGCGTGCCCGAGGGCCCGGTCGTGTCCGAGGAGGCCGCAGCCGCCCTGGCCTCGGGGGCCCGACGGGTCCTCGGTGCGGACGTGGGCCTCGGCGTCACCGGCGTCGCCGGACCCGACACCCAGGATGGCCACGAGGTCGGCACCGTGTTCCTCGCCAGCGACCTGGAGGGCGACGTCGAGGTGCGCCGCATCCAGCTGCCCGGCGACCGGGAGCGGGTGCGCCAGTTCGCCACCATCTCGCTCCTCGATGGCCTGCGCCGGCGCCTGCTCGCCCGTTAGATCTGCGGGGCGGCCTCGGCGACCTGCTCGAAGAAGCGGGCCCGGTGCTCGTCGTCGCCGAGCAGCGCGCCGACCGAGCGCTCGAGCGCGTCGAGGTCGACCGAACCGAGGGCGACCATCGTGGCCACGTCGACGACGTCCTTGGGTTGGGCGGAGAACGACTTGAACACGGCGAGGTCCTGGCAGGCGAGCACCGGGAAGCGCTCGATCCCGGCGAAGGCGACGTGGCGCCGGTCGGCCTCGGCGTGGTCGTGGAACGGGTGGTTGGACAGGAACACGTCGACGGGGGTGGCGTCCCACCACAGCCGGGCCTGGGCGTCGCGGGCCAGCCGCTCCCGATCGGTGTCGCGCACGGCGATGCCGTCGGGGAGGGCGTCGAGCAGGCGGTCGACCTCATCGGGGGACAGGAACACGTTGACGTCGATGTCCTGGGTGCCACGCGGCTCGGCGGTGCAGAAGGCGAGCGCGAGCGCGCCGCCGAAGGCGTGAGGGAGCCCGGCAGCGTCGAGCGCCGCGTGCAGCGCCACGATCCGCTCGGTGAGCGTCACCGCGCGGTGGCGAGGGCGGCGAAGACGGGTGCCTCGATCGTCTCGGGGCGCGGCCGACGGGGCAGGTGCTCGGCCAGGTCGAGCACGGCGGCCAGGGCCTCGCCGTTGTCCTCCATGGCGTCGATGGTCGCCGGATCGGCGGGGAAGCGCAGCGCCGTCCAGGTCAACGTGGCCCCGGTCGCCGCCACGAGGCGGACCAGCGTGTCGGCCCGGGGGATGCGCGTGCCGCGCTCGTAGTGGCACACGGCGGCCGCCGACGTGCCGGCCCGCTCGGCGAGCTGGCGCTGGGTCAGCCCCGCCTCGACGCGGCAGCTGCGGAGGAAGGTGGCGACGTCCACGACGCCATGTTATCGGATCCGACAACAGGAATCTTCGGAGAGATCCTTGCCCGAACGCCCGTTCGAAGTTACGCTGCTGTCGTTCGCCGTCGGGCGGTCCGGCTGGAGCCGCGAGTTCCTGTCAGACCCCGTCCGTAGGTTCACCCCACAGACGCACTCGCTGCCCCGGCAGCCCCACCTCCGGCCACACGAGCGGGTCGGACCCTCGAAAGGACGAACAGCAATGGAGCGAGACAAGGCACTCGAGATGGCTCTCGGGAACATCGAGAAGCAGTTCGGCAAGGGCGCCGTCATGAAGATGGGGGAGAAGGGCTCGATGAACATCGAGTCGATCCCCACCGGCGCCCTGGCGCTCGACCTCGCCCTCGGCATCGGCGGCCTCCCCCGGGGCCGGGTCACCGAGATCTACGGCCCGGAGTCCTCGGGCAAGTCCACCCTCGCCATGCACGTCGTGGCCGAGGCCCAGCGCAACGGCGGCATCTGCGCCTACATCGACGCCGAGCACGCGATGGACCCGGTCTACGCCCGGGCCATCGGGGTCGACGTCGACGAGCTGCTCATCTCCCAGCCCGACACGGGCGAGCAGGCCCTCGAGATCTGCGACATGCTCGTGCGCTCGGCCGCCATCGACGTGATCGTGGTCGACTCCGTCGCCGCCCTCACCCCCCGGGCCGAGATCGAGGGCGAGATGGGCGACACCCACGTCGGCCTCCAGGCCCGGCTCATGTCCCAGGCGCTGCGCAAGCTCACCGGCAACCTGAGCAAGTCCCAGACCATCTGCATCTTCATCAACCAGCTGCGCGAGAAGATCGGCGTGATGTTCGGCTCGCCCGAGACCACCCCCGGTGGCCGGGCGCTGAAGTTCTACAGCTCGGTCCGCCTCGACATCCGCCGCATCGAGTCCCTCAAGGACGGCGCCGAGGTCGTGGGCAACCGCACCCGGGTGAAGGTGGTCAAGAACAAGTGCTCCCCGCCGTTCCGCCAGGCCGAGTTCGACATCATGTACGGCAAGGGCATCAGCCGCGAGGGCTCGCTGCTCGACATCGGCGTCGACCTCGGCCTCGTGAAGAAGTCCGGTGCTTGGTACACCTACGAGGGCGAGCAGCTCGGCCAGGGCCGGGAGAACGCCAAGACCTTCCTCGGTGAGAACCCCGAGATCATGGTCGAGGTCTCCGAGCGGATCCGCCAGCAGGTCGGCATCGACCCGAGCGACGAGGCCGAGGCCGCGGTCGAGGACGACATCGACCTCGACGCCCCCATCTCCCTCGACGACTGATCCGGCTCCGTCGCTCCCGGCCGGGCTCGGGTCCGGCCGGGAGGAGAGTCCTCGGTGCGCGTCGAAGAAGGCGAACACTGGGGATCACGGCCTCTCGAAGGCGGCGGAATGGAACAGCTCAAGGTCTCGACGAGATCGAACCCGAACTCGGTGGCCGGTGCCATGGCGGGCGTGGTGCGCTCGCAGGGCGCGGTCGAGGTGCAGGTCGTCGGCGCCGGCGCCCTCAACCAGGCGATCAAGGCGGTCGCCATCGCCTGCGGCTACGTCGCCGCCAGCGGCATCGAGCTGGTCTGCATCCCCGAGTTCGCCGACATCACCATCGACGGCGAGAAGCGCACCGCCATCCGACTGCGCGTCGAGGACCGCATCCCGGTCCCCGACGGGGACCACGTGGTGGCCCTCGAGGATCCGGTCGCCGAGGCCGCCATCGCGCTCGACACCTGAGCCCGTCGCCTTCAGGCCCCGCAGGGCGGAGGCGTAGCCTCGCGGTCGCCATGACGTCACGCACCTACCGCGTCCGCACCTACGGGTGCCAGATGAACGAGCACGACTCCGAGCGCATCGCCGGACTGCTCGAGGCCGATGGCCTGCGCGCCGCCGCGGACGACGAGCAGCCCGATGTGATGGTGCTGAACACCTGCTGCATCCGGGAGAACGCCGACAACAAGCTCTACGGCAACCTCGGCCACCTCAAGTCGGTCAAGGACGCCAACCCCGGCATGGAGATCGTCGTCGCCGGCTGCCTGGCCCAGAAGGACCGGGACGCCATCCAGCAGCGAGCCCCCCACGTCGACGTCGTGGTCGGCACGCACAACGTGGGCCGCACCGTCGAGCTGCTGCGCACCGCCCGCGAGCAGGGGCCCATCACCGAGATCATCGAGGCGGTCGACGCCGACCACGCCGAGTTCCCGAGCGCCCTGCCCACCAAGCGGGAGCTGCCCTACGCCGCCTGGGTCACGATCCAGATCGGCTGCGACAACAGCTGCGCGTTCTGCATCGTCCCGTCGGTTCGGGGCCCCGAGCTCAGCCGCCACGTCGAGGACATCGTCGCCGAGGTCGAGCGCCTCGCCGCCGACGGGGTCAGCGAGGTCACCCTCCTCGGCCAGAACGTGAACTCCTACGGGCGGGACCTCACGCTCGCGGCTCGCAAGGCCGGCGACGACGTGCGCATCCGGCCACTGTTCGCCGACCTGCTCGCCGCCACCGCCGGCGTCGAGGGCATCCGACGGGTCCGCTACACAAGCCCCCACCCCAAGGACCTGCGCCCCGAGACCATCGCGGCGATGGCCACGCACGACGAGGTCTGCAACCACCTCCACCTGCCGCTGCAGTCCGGGTCCGATGCGGTGCTGGCCGCCATGCACCGGGGCTACACGGCCGAGCGATACCTCGAGCGCGTGCGCGCCGCCCGCGCCGCCATCGACGACCTGGCTCTCACCACCGACATCATCGTCGGCTTCCCCGGCGAGACCGACGCCGACTTCGAGGCCACGCTCGAGGTCGTGGCCGAGGCCGAGTACGACTCCGCCTACACGTTCATCTTCTCGCCCCGCCCGGGCACCGAGGCCGCCGAGCTCACGGATCGCTTCGTCGATCCCGCCGTGGTGGGCGAGCGCTACGAGCGCCTCCGTCGGGTCGTCGAGCGCTCCGGGCTGCGCAAGCACGAGGCCCGGATCGGCCGCACCGAGGAGGTGCTGGTCGAAGGCCCGAGCCGCAAGGACCCGAACGTGCTCACCGGGCGCACCGCCCAGAACAAGCTGATCCACTTCCCGTCGCCCGCCCCGATCCGCATCGGGTCCTACGCCACCGTCGAGGTCACGGGGGCGGCCGCCCACCACCTCCAGGGCGAGCTGCGCGACGTGGTGCACGTCGCCGCCCACAAGACCCGCATCCCGGTGGCGGCGATCTGAGCGCTCACGGCGCCCTCGTCGGGCCCACGGCGTCGGGCAAGTCCGCCATCGCCCACGCCATCGCCCGGGACGATCCCACGTGGGAGCTCGTCACGGTCGACTCGATGCAGGTGTACCGGGGCATGGACATCGGCACGGCCAAGCCGACGCGGGCTGAGCAGGCCGAGGTGCCCCACCACCTGCTCGACCTCGCCGATCCCTGGGACGACCACGACCTGGCCACCTTCCAGGCCGCGGCCCGAGACGCCCTCGCCGACATCGAGGCCCGAGGCAAGCGAGCCCTGCTCGTCGGCGGCACCGCCCTGTACCTGCGGGCGATCGTCGACGACCTCACCCTGCCGGGCCAGTTCCCCGACGTCCGCGCCGGGCTCGAGGCCGAGGCCGACGACGCCGGCGTCGAGGCGCTGCACGCTCGCCTCACCGACCTGGACCCCGATGCAGCGGCCCGCATGGAGCCCTCCAACCGCCGTCGCGTGGTGCGGGCCCTCGAGGTCACCCTCGGGAGCGGCCGACCGTTCTCCTCGTTCGGTCCCGGCCTCGACGCGCACCCGCCGACCCGGTTCACCATCGTCGGCCTGCGCTGGGACCGCGCCGAGCTCGACGAGCGCATCGCGGTCCGCTACCGGGCTCAGCTCGACGCCGGGTTCCTCGACGAGGTCCGCCGGCTCGGGAACGGCCCCCGTCCCGTGTCGCGCTCCGCGGCCCAGGCCCTCGGGTACAAGGAGCTGGCCGCCCACCTCGCCGGCGAGTGCAGCCTGGAGGACGCGATCGACCTGGCCGTCCGCCGCACCCGTCGCTTCGCCCGCCGCCAGGACCGCTGGTTCCGGCGCGACCCCCGGATCCGGTGGATCGACGTCACCGGCGACCCCCTCGACGCCGTGGACGATGTGCGACGCCTGCTCGACGCGCCCGCTTCGCTGGTCGGGAACGAACCAGATGTGGTCGATCCGTGACCAGCGAATGCTCCCGGAAGCCTTCGCTGGTCCTGAATCGACCAGATGTGGTCGATTCAGGACCGGAGAACGCGGATGGCCCGGCAGACTGAGCGGGACATGCGCCTGACCAAGCACCACGGCCTCGGCAACGACTTCCTCGTCCTGCTCGATGCCGACGGCACCCAGCCCATCGACGAGGACATCGCGGTGGCGGTCTGCGACCGGCACCGGGGCGTCGGCGCTGACGGGCTCATCCGGGTCACGCCGACCACGGGTGAGGACGGTGCCGCCCGCTTCACCATGGAGCTGCGCAACGAGGACGGCTCCCGCGCCGAGATGAGCGGCAACGGCATCTCCTGCCTGGGTCAGGCGGTGGTCCGTGCCGGGCTCGCGGCCGACGGCGTCGTCGAGGTCGACACCGATGCCGGCCCCCGCACCGTCACCGTGGTGGAGACCCAGGCCCCGCACCGGCACCGCATGCGGGTCGCCATGGGGGAGGCGCGCCTCGGCGACGAGCTCCCCGAGTGGGTGGACGAGCGCATCCTGCGCGCCATCCACGTCGACATGGGCAACCCCCACGTCGTGCTCCACGTCGGCGACGCCGCCGACATGCCCGACCTGGTCGAGCTCGGCGAGCGGATCAACGGCGCCACACCCGGGGGCACCAACGTCGAGCTCGTGGTGCCCGGAGATCCGGGCGAGGTGCGGATGCTGGTCTACGAGCGCGGGGTCGGGCCGACCCAGGCCTGCGGCACCGGCGCCGTCGCCGCCGCGGCCGCCGCTCACACCTGGGAGCTGGCGCCCGCCACCGTGACCGTGCACCAGCCGGGCGGCCCGGCCGTGGTGGAGCTCGACGACGTCGCCCACCTCACCGTCCCGGTGGTGGCAATCGCTGCCGTGGAGTGGCCGCTGTGATGGGAGGATGGTCGCCTTGACCGACGCCCTCACCGACACACTCATCGACCGGTCGATCCGGGAGAAGATCGTCCTGGTGGGCGTGACGCTCCCGCCCGACCACCCTGACGAGACCGAGCGGGGCCTCGACGAGCTCAGCGCCCTCATCGAGACCGCCGGTGCCGACGAGGTCGGTCGCGTGGTGCAGCGACGCCAGCACCCCGACCCGCCCACGTTCATCGGCAAGGGCAAGGCCGAGGAGCTGCTCGAGGTCGCCCTCGCCACCGACTGCGACACCGTCGTGTTCGACAACGAGCTCAGCCCGGCCCAGCAGTTCAACCTCGAGAAGCTGCTCGGTCGCACGGCCATCGACCGCACCGCGGTGATCCTCGACATCTTCGCCCAGAACGCGGCGAGCCTCGAGGGCAAGACCCAGGTCGAGCTGGCGCTGCTGCGCTACCGCTTGCCCCGCCTGCGGCGGACCGGCAAGGCGTTCTCCCAGCAGGCCGGTGGCATGTCCGCCGCCGGCGGCGCCCGCATCGGCTCCCGCGGCCCGGGTGAGACCCAGCTCGAGACCGACCGCCGTCGGCTCGTGCGGCGCATCCACCGGCTCGAGGCCGAGCTGAAGGACATCCAGCAGCACCGCGACACCCAGCGCAAGCGTCGCAAGGAGGCCCGCACCCAGCGCGTGGCCATCGTCGGCTACACCAACGCCGGCAAGTCCACGCTGCTCAACCGCCTCACCGATGCCGGCGTGCTCGTCGAGGACCGCCTCTTCGCCACCCTCGACGCCACCACCCGTCGCCTCGACCTGCCCGGCGGCGAGTCCGTGCTGGCCACCGACACCGTCGGCTTCGTGCGCAAGCTGCCCCACCAGCTGGTCGAGGCGTTCAAGTCCACGCTCCAGGTCGCGGCCGATGCCCACCTGCTCGTCCACGTCGTGGACGCAACCGCCCCCGACGTCGCCGGCAACATCGAGGCCGTGCACACGGTGCTGCGCGAGATCGAGGCCGGCGGCGTGCCGCAGCTGCTGGCGTTCAACAAGGCCGACCTCGACCCCGAGACGGCGGCCACGCTCGTCAAGCGATACCCGGGCTCGGTGGCCTTCTCGGCCGCTACCGGCGAGGGCGTCGACGAGCTGCTCGCCACGCTCAGCACGCACCTCCGGGCGATGCAGCCGGTGGTGGAGCTGTCCATCCCCTACGAGCGCGCCGATGCCCTGGCCGCCGTCCACCGGGAGGGCGAGGTCCTGGTCGAGACCCACGGCGACACCGGCACGGTCGTGCAGGCCCGCCTCGACGACGGCTCCCGCGCCCAGTTCCGCGAGTTCGAGGTGGACGACGAGGGCGGGTCGTGAACGCACCGGCGCCCTTCGTCCCCCCGCCCTACCCCTACGACCGACTCGACCCGCTGCGGGCCGTGGCAGCCGAGCACGACGGCGGTGCCGTCGACCTCAGCATCGGCACCCCGTTCGATCCACCCCCGGCCGCGGTCACCGAAGCGCTCGGTTCCGCCGATGCCCGCGGCTACCCGGCATCCAACGGCCTGCCCGCCTACCGCGAGGCCGCCGCCGGCTGGCTGCGGAGCTTCCTCGACGTCGAGATCTCCGCCGACCAGGTCGCGGCCTGCATCGGCACCAAGGAGCTCGTCGCCGGCATGCCCCAGTGGCTCCGGCTGCGGACCCCCGAGCGCGACACCGTGCTCTACCCCGAGATCAGCTACCCGACGTATGAGATGGGGGCCACCCTCGCCGGCTGCCGGGCCGTCCCGGTGCCCGTCCGAGCGGACTGGACCATCGACCTGGGTGCGATCGACGAGGACGACGCGGCCCGGGCGCTGTGCCTGTGGGTGAACACGCCGGGCAACCCGGCCGGTGGCCTCGACGACCTCGGCGCCGCCGCCGAGTGGGGTCGGGCCCGTGGGATCCCGGTGCTGTCCGACGAGTGCTACGTCGCCTTCACCTGGGACGGTCCGCCCCGGACGATCCTCCACCACGGCCCCGAGGGCGTCCTCGCCGTCCACTCGCTGTCCAAGCGGTCGAACCTGGCCGGCGGTCGGGCCGGGTTCTACGCCGGTGACGCCGACCTCGTCGCCTACCTCCGCGAGGTCCGCAAGCACGCCGGCTTCATGGTCCCCTCGCCGGTGCAGGCCGCAGCCGTCGCCGCCCTCGGCGACGAGGACCACGTCGACGTCCAGCGCGACCGCTACCACCGCCGCCTGCTGGCGCTGCAGTCCGCCCTGGCCGACATCGGCATCGACGCGCCGATGCCGGGCGGCGGCTTCTACCTGTGGGTGCCGGCCCCGGACGGCGATGCGTGGGGCCTCACCGAGCGCCTCGCCCGCGAGGGCGGTGCCATCGTCAGCCCCGGCGAGTTCTACGGCCCGGCCGGCGCCGGCCACGTCCGGGTCGCCGCCGTGCAGCCCGATGAGCGCATCGCGCTCGTGGTCGACCGCCTCGCCGCCGCCGTCGCCTCCTGAAACTGGCAGTGCTGAGGTTGCGCTTCGGGGCCGTCGCGGACCCGTCGCTAGCCTCCGGCCCATGCCGACCTCGCTGCCCGAACAGATCACCGAGCTCTGGGAGCGCCGGGACGAGCTCTCGCCGGCGGACACCGACGCCTTCGAGGTGGTCCGCCAGGCGATCGACCAGCTCGACCGCGGCGAGGTCCGGGTCGCAGATGTCACCGGCGACGGCGTGGCCGACGACGAGGTCACGGTCAACGAGTGGGCGAAGCTCGCGATCCTGCTGCTGTTCCGCCTCACATCGATGGAGACCATGGAGCTCGGCCCGTTCGAGTACGCCGACAAGATCCCGCTGAAGCAGGGCTACGAGGCGGCCGGCGTGCGGGTCGTGCCCGGCGCCTCGGCACGCTGGGGCAGCCACCTGTCTCGCGGCGTCGTGATGATGCCGTCCTACGTCAACATCGGCGCCTGGGTCGGCGAGAACTCGATGGTCGACACGTGGGCCACCGTCGGCTCCTGCGCCCAGATCGGCGCCAACGTGCACCTGTCCGGCGGCGTCGGCATCGGTGGGGTCCTCGAGCCGGCCAACGCGTCCCCGGTGATCATCGGCGACGAGTGCATGATCGGCAGCCGCTGCATCGTGGCCGAGGGCGCACGGGTCGGGGCCGGCACCATCCTGGGCGCCGGCTGCGTGCTCACCGCCTCGATCCCGGTCATCGACGCCGAGACCGGCAACGAGATCAGCCGTGGCCGGGTCCCGGCCTGGAGCGTGGCGGTCTCGGCCACCCGACCCCGGGCCTTCGCCGGCGGCGAGTTCGGCCTGCCGTGCGTGCTCGTCATCAAGCGCCTCGACCCGGGCGAGCGCCACGACAAGTCCAAGCTCAACAGCATCCTGCGCGACCACGGCGCAACCGTCTAGCGGTGACGGACCTCCTCGAGGCCACGGCCGAGCTGGTCGACATCGCCTCACCGAGCCTGGCCGAGGGCCCCTTCGCCGATCTCGTCGAGGGCTGGCTCCGCGAGGTCCCGTGGCTCACGGTCGACCGCCACGGCGACAACGTCGTCGCCCGCACCGAGCTCGGTCGCGAGCAGCGCCTCGTGCTGGCCGGCCACCTCGACACGGTTCCGGCCAACGACAACGACGTGGCCCGCATCGAAGGGGACACGCTCTGGGGACTCGGCTCGGCCGACATGAAGGGCGGCCTCGCCGTCTTCCTCGAGCTGGCTCGCACAGTCGACGCACCGTCGTGCGACGTGACCTACGTCTTCTACGCCGCGGAGGAGATCGCCGCCGAGCACAGCGGCCTGCTCCAGCTGTTCCGGGAGCGGCCCGACCTGGTCGAGGCCGACGCCGCGATCCTCGGTGAGCCCACCGACGGCTGGATCGAGGCCGGCTGCCAGGGCACCGCTCGGGTCCGGCTCACCCTCACCGGGGAGCGAGCCCACACGGCCCGCCCGTGGAAGGGCCGCAACGCCATCCACCGGCTCGGCCCGATCCTGGAGGCCATCGCGGGCTACGAGGCCCGGGAGCCCACCATCGACGGCTGCACCTACCGGGAGGCCATCCAGGCGGTGTTCGTCGAGGGCGGCGTGGCCGGCAACGTCGTGCCCGACGCGGTCGTGCTCACGGTGAACCTGCGGATCGCACCGGACCGCACCGTGGACGAGGCCGTCGACGCGTTCCGGTCGATGGTCGCGCCCTGGGTCGAGGACGAGGACGGCTTCGAGGTCGTCGACCGCTCCGAGCCGGCCCCGCCGTCGCTCACCCACCCGCTGCTCGCCCCGCTCGTCGAGGCCGGCACGCCCGTGCGGGCCAAGCTGGGCTGGACCGACGTGGCCCGCTTCGCCGAGCACGGCATCCCGGCCATCAACCTCGGCCCGGGTGACTCCTCGGTGGCCCACATGCGCGACGAGCACGTCACCCGGGACTCCGTCGAGCGGGTGCACGCCGCCCTCCACGCCCTGCTCACCGCCCCCTGAACCGTTCTGGCCTACCTCGAACCCCGCCAGGAGGGAGATCGGTAGGCCAGAACGATCACGGGCGGGGCGGTCGACGGGCTCGGGTGAGGGCCACCGTCGAGGCGGCGCCGGTGCCGGCGACCAGGATCCCGGCGAGGAGCACGACGCCGACCGGCAGGTCCGCTCGGCCGCTCGTCCGGGGCGCGACGGCCTCCTCGGTCGGGGTGGGCTCGACCGGCGCCACCGGCTCGGAGGTGGGCGCCGCGGTCGTGACCGCCTCGACGCCGGCCAGCGCGGCGGCGAGGTCGATGCGCCCGGCGCCGAAGACCGGGTCGGGTCCCGGATCGCCGAGGTCCACGGCCGTGTCGAGCAGGCGCTGGACCGCCACCTCGGGGGACAGGCCGGCGCCGCGGAGCACGGCGAGCGCGCCGCTGACGTGGGGGGCGGCCATCGACGTCCCGGACAGGCAGGCGTAGCCGCCGACGGGATCGGCCAGGGTCCACCAGGTGGAGAGCACGCCACGGGGCTCACCTCGTTGCGAGCAGGACTCGGGGGTGTCGCTGCCGTCCCCGCCGGGCGCGGCCACCGCCCAGCGCGCTGCCCCGACTCCGTTGGAGTAGCCCGGGGCGACGTCCTCGTGATCGGTGGCCGACACGACCACCGCGGGGGCGTCGCCGAGGTCGGCGGTGAGGACGTAGTCGTTGCCGGCAGCCACCACCGGGATCGATCCCTTCGCCCAGGCGTATCGGACGGCATCGGCGAAGCCGGGGCCGAACACCGATGAGGTGGTGGAGCCGAGGGACAGGTTGATGACCGTCGCGCCCTGGTCGGCGGCCCAGCGCACCGCGGCGGAGACGTCCTCGGCCTCGCCCGTGGACTGGCAGGTGTCGCAGGCGCTGAACAGCACCTTGATCGGCATGATGCGGGCATCCGGGGCGGTGCCGGCGATGCCCAGCCCGTTCCCCGTGGTGGCTGCGGCGACCCCGGCCACGTGGGTGCCGTGGCCATCGTCGTCCTGGGGGCTGCCGGTGCAGCGGGCCGGGTCGCCGGCGGTGTCGCGGCAGGCCACGCCGGCGTCGAGCTTGTCGACGAGGTCCTCGTGCTCGAGGGCGACGCCGGAGTCGACGACGGCGATGGTGGTGCCCGCGCCGGTGCTGGTCGCCCACGCGTCCTCCGCGCCGATGCGGTCCAGGTTCCACTGCAGGCCGCTGTCGTTGGCGACGTCGCCGGAGTCGGCTGCCCCCGCCGGCGCGGCCAACCCAGCGAGGATGCAGGCCGCCACCAGCACGGGGCGTCGCAAGGCGTGGCGGGGCGACAGGCGCACCCCTGGATTCTCGCCGATGGGCCGCCCCGGAGGGGGCAGCGGTCCTACAGGGTCCGCAGGACCGTGACGACCTTGCCGTAGATGTGGACCTCGTCGGGGGAGAAGCGCATCGGCTCGAGCCGGGCGTTGGCCGGGTGCAGAACGATCTGGCCGCCGGCGACCTCGTAGCGCTTGACCGTGGCCTCGTCGCCCGGGATGCCGGCCACGACGACGTCGTTCTTCTGGGCGGTGTTCTGGGCCCGGCACACGACGAAGTCGCCGTCGAGGATGCCGTCCTCGATCATCGAGTCGCCCCGCACCTTGAGCATGAACAGATCGCCGTCGCCGGTGAGGTCGGCGGGCAGGGGCATCGTCTCGGTGATGTTCTCCTGGGCCAGCACGTCGGTGCCGGCGGCGACGTCGCCCACGAGGGGCACGTGGCGCACCGGGCGACGTTCGACCGCGGCGCCGGAGGTCGGGTCCCAGCGGACCTCGATGGCCCGGGGCTTGGTGGGGTCGCGCTGGAGGTAGCCGAGGCGCTGGAGGGTGGCGAGGTGGGCGTGGACCGAGGAGGGGGAGGTGAGCCCGACGGCGGTGCCGATCTCGCGGACGGACGGCGGGTAGCCCCGCTCGCGCTGGTGGTTCTCGATCTCCACGAGGATCTGACGTTGGCGCTCGGTGATGTCATCGGACATGGGCGGCCCTTTCGGTCGAACAGGTGTTTGCAACATACGACAGGGTCCGGCGGAAGGCAAACACCCGTTCGGCGGTTCCCGGGTCGGGGGCCGATCGCACTCCTGTTCGATCCTGCGGTTGACTCGAACGACCGTTCGTGGCAACGTGCGAACAGCTGTTCGCACGAACGGGCGTTCTGGGTAGGGGAGCACCTGCCGGAGCCGCCCGGAGAGTTCCTGTCAGACCCCCTGCGGAGACTGCACACCATGGTCGCCATCGCCTCCCTGCCCACCACCGTCACCACCCCCGGCCGGGCCCACCGTGCCCCGGCGCACCGGCCCGGCCCGGGGGACCGCCGCCCGGCGCTCAGGCTGGTGCCACCCGTCGGGTCGGATGCGACCACCTCGTCGCGCCGGTCCCTCGCCTCCGTGGTCGGTGCCGCCCTCCTCGCCCTCGCCGTTGTCCTCGCCGTCGGCTACCTCGCCACCACGCCGACGACGTCGCCGGCCGCCGGCCTGGACGGCACCCACGTGGTCGCCGAGGGGGACTCGATGTGGTCCGTCGCCGTCGCTCACGCCCCCGCCGGCGAGGCCGCCGCGTACGTCGAGCGCCTGGTCGACCTCAACGGCGGCGCCGCCGTCACCCCGGGCCAGGAGCTCCTGCTGCCGTCACGCTGATGCCCGGTAGGGTGCCGGCGATGCGGTGCCCCTCCTGCGGCGACCTCCGAGACCGGGTGGTCGACTCCCGCCAGACCGAGGACGGCCGCTCGATCCGACGTCGTCGCGAGTGCGAGACCTGCGGCGGCCGCTTCACCACCTTCGAGCGCGTCGAGACCGCGCTCGTCCAGGTCCGCAAGCGCGACGGTGAGGTCGAGGGCTTCGATGCGTCCAAGGTCGCGGCCGGGGTGAGCGCAGCCTGCAAGTCCCGGCCTGTCGATCCCGGCCAGATCGCGGTCCTCGTGGCCGACGTCGAAGATGCCCTCCGCTCCATGGGCAAGGAGGTGACCTCCGACGAGGTCGGCCTCGAGGTGCTGCTGCGCCTCCGGGCCCTCGACGAGGTCGCGGCCGTGCGCTTCGCCTCCGTGTACAAGGGCTTCGACACGATCTCGGACTTCGAGCGCGAGATCCGCCTCCTGCAGGAGCCGTCGTAGGCCAAGACGTCCTCGGCGCGGGGTCAGCGCCGGCGGACCCAGCGGCCGAGGAGGACGCCGTCCTCCTCGAGCAGGGACACCAGGTCGAGCGGATGTCCGGCGTCACCGACCTCCGGTGCGCCGTCGACGGCCCGGCGGCTGTCGCCACCGACCACGGTCGGGGCCAGGGTCAGGCACCACTCGTCGACCACGTCGGCCTCGACGAGTGCGGCGTTGAGCGACGGCCCGCCCTCGCACACGACGACGCCGACGCCGTCGCGGTGCAGGTCGGCGAGGGCCGGGGCCATCTCGACCTGCCCGTGCCCGTAGGCCCGGACCTCGGCCAGCTCCTCCAGCGCCGCTCGCCGGGTCGGGTCCGCGTCCTGGGTGGTGAGCACCAGCGGTCGCACCGGCCCGTCCGCGGCCTTCGCCAGATCGAGGTCGAGGCTCCCCGACACCACGACCAGCCGAGGTGGCTCGGGGGAGCGACCGGCGTCGGCCCGTGCGGCCGCGGCCGCCGCCGACAGCCGGACGGGCCCGTAGCCCTCGGTGCGCATCGTGCCCGCGGCGACGAGCACCACGTCGGCGATGGCGCGCACCGCCCGGAACACCGCGCGGTCCGGCTCGCCGCCGAGGGGGCCGGACCGGCCGCCGATCGCGGTGGCGCCGTCGAGGCTGGTGACCATGCTCATGGTCACCCACGGCCGTGCCGAGGGGGTCGGCCGCGCCGCGGCCAGGTAGGCGGCGACCGGGTCGACGTCGCCGGGCACGGGGAGCAGCTGGCGCATCCGCGAACCGTACCCACCGGCCGGGGATGCCACGATGGCGGCACCACCGGGGGACCCGAGGAGCCGTCATGACCACCACCGCACCGAACCCATCCGCCGTCGAGGCGGACGCGAACGACGGGGCCGTCACCGTGCAGCGGACCTGTCCGCTGTGCGAGGCCGGCTGCGGGCTCGACATCACGGTGCGCGACGGCCAGGCGGTCCGCATCCGCGGCGACCTCCTCGACGTGTTCAGCCACGGCTACCTGTGCCCGAAGGGCTCGACGCTCAAGCAGCTGCACGACGACCCCGACCGGCTCCGCCAGCCCCTCGTTCGGCGCGGCGACCGGCTCGAGCCGGCGACGTGGGCCGAGGCGTGGCAGGCCGTGGCCGACGGGCTGGGTCCGGTCATCGCCGAGCACGGTCGAGCGGCGGTCGGCGCCTACGTCGGCAACCCCAACGCCCACAACCTCGGTGCGCTCCTCTACAACCGGGCGTTCCTGCGCGCCCTCGGCTCGCCCAACGTGTTCTCGGCCTCCACCGTGGACCAGCGACCCAAGGAGATCTCCTCGGGCCTGATCTTCGGCAACGTGCTCACCAACCCGGTGCCCGACATCGACCGCACCGACCACCTGCTGATCCTCGGGGCCAACCCGTTCGCGTCCAACGGCAGCTTCGCCACCGCCCCCGACTGGCCCGGTCGCCTCCGGGCGATCATCGAGCGGGGCGGCCGGGTCGTCGTCGTCGACCCCCGGCGCACGAAGACCGCGGAGGAGGCCAGCGCCCACGTGCCGATCCGGCCCGGCGCCGACCCGTTCCTCCTCGCCGCCATGCTCCAGGAGCTCTTCGCCACCGACCGGGTCGACCTCGGCACGGTCGCCGAGCACGTGGCCCGCATCGACGAGCTGCAGGCGGCGGTGGCCCCGTTCACCCCCGAGGCTGTCGCCGGCCGCTGCGGCATCGCCGCCGACACCATCCGCCAGCTGGCCCACGAGCTGGCCGACGCGCCGAGCGCGGCGGTCTACGCCCGCATCGGCACGACCGTGTCGCCGTACGGCACGGTCACGTCCTGGCTGGTCGATGCCCTCAACACCTGCACCGGCAACCTCGACCGCCCCGGCGGGGCGATGTTCACCAAGGCCGCTGCGGGTGCGGCCAACACGCGGGGCCAGGGCCGGTACGGGCGGGGCATCCGCCTCGGGCGGCGCACGTCACGGGTCCGGGGGCTGCCCGAGACGTTCGGCGAGCTGCCGGTGGTGGCCCTGGCCGAGGAGATCGAGACCCCCGGTGACGGCCAGATCAAGGCGATGATCACCGTGGCCGGCAACCCGATCCTGTCGACGCCGGACTCGGTGCGCCTCGACGCCGCCTTCGCCTCGCTCGACTTCGTGGTCGCCATCGACATCTACCTGAACGAGACGACCCGCCACGCGGACGTGATCCTCCCGGCACCCTCGGCCCTGCAGAAGAGCCACTACGACGTGGCCCTGCTCCAGCTCGCCCTGCGCAACGTGGCCAACTACAGCCCGCCGGTGCTGCCCCTCGACGACGGTGCGCCCGACGAGTGGGAGATCCTCTGCACCCTGTCGCTGATCCTGCAGGGGGTGGATCCCGCCGACGCCGCCCCAGCCCTCGTCGACGACGCTGCCATCCGTTCGATGGTGGAGTCCGCAGTGGCCGACGAGCACGGCCTGGTGCACGGGTGCGACGTCGAGGAGCTGCTCGAGGCGCTCGCCCCCCGGGTGGGCCCCGAGCGCACCCTCGACCTCATGCTGCGGACCGGCCCCTACGGCGACGGCTTCGGCGCCCGGCCCGACGGCCTCAGCCTCGACGTGCTGCTCGCCCACCCCCACGGCGTCGACCTCGGGCCGCTGCAGCCGCGCATGCCCGAGGCGCTGCGCCAGCCCGACGGGATGATCGACCTCGCTCCCGAGGTGCTGGTCGCCGACGTCGCGGCACGCATGGTGCCCGCCCTCGACGCGGCCGACGACGGGCTGCTGCTCATCGGCCGGCGCCACCTGCGCTCGAACAACTCCTGGATGCACAACGTGGAGGTGCTGGTGAAGGGCAAGCCCCGCTGCACCCTCCAGGTCCACCCCGACGACGCCGCCGAGCGCGGTCTCGTCGACGGGGGACAGGCCGAGGTCCGGTCCCGCGTGGGTGCTGTCGTGGCCCCGGTCGAGGTCACCGACTCGGTCATGGCCGGGGTGGTCAGCCTCCCGCACGGGTGGGGCCACGACCTCGACGGCGCCCGCATGTCGGTGGCGGCCGAGCACGCCGGGGTGAACAGCAACGTCCTCGCCGACACCGAGGCGTTCGACCCGGTGTCGGGCACCGCGGTGCTGAACGGCATCCCGGTCGAGGTCGTGGCAGCCGAACCGGCGGAAGCCGACCTGGTTACCCACCGGTAGCGCACAGGCTGTCCACCGCCGTCCACAGCCTGTCCACACATCCACAGGCTCGAGGCCCCGCCTGTGGACGCAGCACCGGGATTCCACCCGCAATTCACAGAGTTGTTCCCCTTCCGTTCCACAGCGGGGTCTTCGTAGGTTGACCGGAGTGTCTGAGCGCTGCAGCACGGATGGCGGACGGTGGTTCTCACGTCGTGTCTGTGGTGGGCTGGACGAAACCTTGGGGGTGAACGCGAACGTGCACGAAATCACGAGTGCTAACGATCGCGAACGCCCCCTGACCTGCTGTTTCGTGCTGCGGCGCTCATTGACATCGCTGTAATTCCAGTGATGTAATGCCTCCTACATCTTGTGGTGGTCGCCGGGATCGGGGGCTGGAGACCACAAGACCTAGTGGTTGGGGGAGCTGTCAGCGGTCGCTGGACGTAGCGACCCTCGGCAACACGACCCAGGCTGAAGAACGAACTCGTACCCCTTGGAGGGCAACCCAATGGCCATCGCTCCCGAACGCACCGGCATCGGCATCCGCCGGTTCTTCACCCGCCCGGGTGCCCACCCCTACGACGACCTCGAGTGGGAACGTCGGGATGCGCGCCTCACCAACTACCAGGACGGGTCGATCGCGTTCGAGCAGCTCGGCGTGGAGTTCCCGAAGAGCTGGTCGCTCAACGCCACCAACATCGTCACCCAGAAGTACTTCCGGGGCACGCCCGGCACCCCCGAGCGCGAGAGCAGCCTCAAGCAGGTCGTCGACCGGGTGTGCGACACCATCACCGACTGGGGCATCGAGGGTGGCTACTTCGTCGACGACGACGAGGCCGAGGCGTTCCGCGCCGAGCTCAAGCACCTGATGGTCACCCAGAAGGCTGCGTTCAACAGCCCGGTCTGGTTCAACATCGGCGTGCCCGGGGTGCCCCAGCAGGCCAGCGCCTGCTTCATCCTCAAGGTCGACGACGAGATGGACTCGATCCTCAACTGGTACGTCGAGGAGGGCACGATCTTCAAGGGCGGCTCCGGTGCCGGCATCAACCTGTCCAAGATCCGCTCGTCCAAGGAGCTTCTGAAGGGCGGCGGCACCGCCTCGGGCCCGGTCAGCTTCATGCGGGGCGCCGATGCCTCGGCCGGCACCATCAAGTCGGGCGGCAAGACCCGCCGCGCCGCCAAGATGGTCATCCTCGACGTCCACCATCCCGACGTGGAGGAGTTCGTCTGGGTCAAGGCCCGTGAGGAGCGCAAGATCCGCGTCCTCCAGGAGGCCGGCTTCGACATGAGCCTGGACGGCGTCGACATGGCCTCGGTCCAGTACCAGAACGCCAACAACTCGGTGCGGGTCACCGACGAGTTCATGCAGGCCGTGGTCGACGATGCCGACTGGAACCTCACCGCCGTCACCTCCGGCGAGGTCGTCCGCACCGTGCGGGCACGCGAGCTGATGCGCCAGATCTCCCAGGCCGCCTGGGAGTGCGCCGATCCCGGCATGCAGTTCGACACCACGATCAACCGGTGGCACACCTGTGCCAACACCGACCGCATCAACGGGTCGAACCCCTGCTCGGAGTACATGCACATCGACAACTCGGCCTGCAACCTGGCGTCGATCAACCTGCTCAAGTTCCTGGACCTCGACGCGGGCGACCGCTTCGACATCGAGGCCTTCGCCCACACCGTCGACGTGGTGTTCACCGCCCAGGAGATCCTGGTCGGCCGGGCCGACTACCCGACGGAGGCCATCGGCGAGAACTCCCGCCGCTTCCGCCAGCTCGGCCTCGGCTACGCCAACCTCGGCGCCATGCTCATGGCCCAGGGCCTGCCCTACGACTCCGACGAGGGTCGGGCCACGGCCGCCGCAATCACCTCGCTGATGACCGGCCGGGCCTACGAGACCTCGGCCCGCACCGCCTCGCGGATGGGTCCCTTCGCCGGCTACGCCGAGAACGCGGAGCACATGCTGCGGGTCCTCGAGCAGCACCGCTCGGCGGCAGCCGACATCGACGAGACCCTCGTGCCCGAGCACCTCCTGTCCGCGGCCCAGCAGGCCTGGGACAACGCGTGCGAGCTCGCCGGCCAGTCCGGCGTGCGCAACTCGCAGGCCTCGGTGCTGGCCCCCACCGGCACCATCGGGCTGATGATGGACTGCGACACCACCGGCATCGAGCCCGACCTCGGCCTGGTGAAGATGAAGAAGCTGGTGGGCGGCGGCACCATGTCGATCGTCAACCAGACGATCCCTCGGGCGCTCACCAAGCTGGGCTACACCCAGCCCCAGATCGACGCCATCGTCGCCTACATCGACGAGAACAAGTCGCTCATCGGATGCCCCGACCTCGACCCCGACCACCTCCCGGTGTTCGCCTGCTCCATGGGCGACAACACGATCCACTACACGGGTCACGTGCGGATGATGGCCGCGGTCCAGCCGTTCATCTCCGGTGCCATCTCCAAGACGGTGAACATGCCGGAGGAGGCCACGATCGAAGACGTCGAGCAGCTGCACATCGACGCCTGGCAGCTCGGGGTGAAGGCCATCGCCATCTACCGCGACAACTGCAAGGTCGGCCAGCCCCTCTCCACGGTGAAGAAGGAGGTGGCGGTCGAGACGGTCACCGAGGTGATCGAGAAGGTCGTCGAGAAGGTCGTCACCAAGCCGCACCGCACGAAGCTGCCCCGGAGCCGGTCCAGCAAGACCTTCGACTTCCGGGTCGCCGACTGCAAGGGCTTCGTCACCGTCGGCGAGTACGAGGACGGCCGTCCGGGCGAGATCTTCATGAAGGTCTCCAAGCAGGGCTCCACCCTCGCCGGCATCATGGACGCCTTCGCCATCTCGGTGAGCCACGGCCTGCAGTGGGGCGTCCCGGTCCGGTCCTTCGTCGAGGCCTTCACCAACATGCGCTTCGAGCCGGCCGGCATGACCGACGACCCCGACATCCGGTTCGCCTCGAGCCTGATCGACTACATCTTCCGTCGCCTGGCGGTGGACTACCTGTCCTACGAGGAGCGTGCCGAGCTCGGCATCCTCACCGTGGGGGAGCGCACCCAGCCCACGCTGCCGGGTGTGGAGGAGTCGGTCACCGAGACGGTGCAGGGCCACGACGTCGCACCCGACCCGGTGTCGATCCCGTCGGCGTCCACGCTGCTCGACGAGCCGCCGGCCCCGGCCGAGCCGCCGGCCACCGCCCGGATCGATGCGCCCATGTGCATGACCTGCGGTGTCCAGATGAACCGCGCCGGCTCCTGCCATGCCTGCCCGAGCTGCGGCTCGACCAGCGGCTGCAGCTGACCTGATGAGCTGAACCAGCGGGGGCGGGCGAGCCCACCGCACAGGACACGGCCCCGGGGACTTGCTCTCCGGGGCCGTGACGCGTCCGGGTGGGCACTCGGATGGGGCGGTCCTCGGTGCGAGCAGCCGAGGACCGGCGTTCACGGCGCCGGCGAGTTGCGCGATCCCCCACCGGAACTGGCAGCGACTGCGGAACACCGCCACGACCGGCGGGAGGGCGGGCTTCGTAGAGTGCGGGCCGTGGACGGCCTCACCTCCGACATGGTCCTCGTGCTGGCCATCCTGGCCGGCACCGTCATCCTGTTCGTCACCGAGGTCGTCCGCATCGACGTGGCCGCCATCGGGGTGATGGTGCTGATCGGCCTGACCGATCTGGTCCCACCCGGCGAGGTCTTCGCCGGGTTCTCCTCGAACGCGGTCATCTCGATCATCGCGGTGATGATCCTGGGCGCCGGCCTCGATCGCGTGGGGGTGATGCGCTCGGTCGCCGCGTGGCTGCTCCGGGTCGGCGGTGAGACCGAGCGACGGGTGCTGGTGTCGGTGTCGGCCACGGTCGGGGTGATCAGCGCGTTCCTCCAGAACATCGGGGCCGCCGCGCTGTTCCTCCCGGTGGTCGAGCGGGTCGCCGAACGCACGGGCATCGCGGTGTCCCGGCTGCTCATGCCGATGGGGTTCGCGGCGATCCTGGGCGGCACGCTCACCCTCGTCGCGTCGGGTCCGTTGATCCTGCTCAACGACCTGCTCGCCTCCTCCGCCGACAGCATCGGCGAGGACATCACCCCCTACGGGCTGTTCGCGCCCACGCCCATCGGCCTGGCCATCCTCACCTCGGGCATCGCGCTCTTCGCGCTCGCCGGTCGCTGGCTGCTACCCGCCGTCCCCGCCGATCGCGGCTCGGGGGCCGCCCTGCCCGACGTCGAGTCGATCTACGGCCTCGACCGGGACGTGCGCCCGGCCCGGGTGCCCGCGGGCAGCACGCTGCTCGACGACACCGTGGGAACCATCGAGGCCGGCTCGGGCCAGGTCCGCATCGTGGCGGTCAGCGACCACGAGGGGGTCGCGCTGGGCCCTTCCCGCGACGAGCGCCTCGTCGCCGACACGACGGTCGGCCTCGTCGGCCCCGACCCGGCCGTCGAGCGCTTCGTCGAGGAGCACGGGCTGCAGCCCATCGACGACAACCCGTTCGCCGTGTTGCACGACGACTCGTGGGCCGGTCTCGCCGAGGTGGTCGTGCGCCCCGGCTCCGAGGCCGTCGGCCGGCGGGTCGAGGACCTGCGGCTGCGCCACCACCACGGCGTCGTGCTGCTGGCGCTGCACCACCGGGGCGAGGTGATCACCGAGGGCCTGCGGAACCAGCAGCTGGCCGCCGGCGACGTGATGATCGTGTTCGCCCCCTGGGAGCGGCTGGCCAGCCTCGACGAGGGCACGTCCTTCGTCGTGCTGACCGAGCACCCCCTCGAGCAGCCCCGCACCGCCAAGCGCTGGTGGGCGCTGGGCGCGCTGGCCACCGCGCTCGGGCTCGTGATCGTCGGCGACCTCCAGCTGTCGCTCGCCCTCATGACCGGCGCAGTCGCCGTGCTCGTCTCGGGCGTGCTCACCCCCGACGAGGCCTACCGGGCCGTGTCGTGGAAGACCGTGTTCCTGCTCGCCGCGCTCATCCCGCTCGGCCAGGCCGTGGAGACCACCGGCACCGCGGCCTGGATCGCCGACAAGGTGATCGGCGCAGCCGGCGACCTGCCGGCGTGGGGCGTGCAGCTCACCATCGCCCTGCTCGCCACGGTGTTCACGCTCGTCGTGTCCAACGTCGGCGCAACGGTGCTTCTCGTCCCACTGGCCGCCAACGTCGCCGTCGGCGTCGGTGCAGACCCAGCGCAGTTCGGGCTCATCGTCGCGCTCGCCGCCTCCAACGCCTTCCTGCTGCCCACCCACCAGGTGAACGCCCTGCTGATGGGGCCCGGTGGCTACCGGGTGCCCGACTATCTGCGGGCCGGCGCAGCCATGAGCGTGTTGTTCCTGATGGTGCTGATCCCCGCCGTCAACCTCTTCGCCTGACCCCGGCGGCGGTCAGCCCACGACCCTCAGCGCCGGCGTGCCCGGCCAGGGCTGGCGCGGCGTATCGAACCCGGCAATCGCGTGTGGAGGAACAGTCACTCCGGCAGACCAACCTGGTCGTGACGGGCCGTGAGACGCGGTCATCGACAGTGCCTTCGTCGTGGTGCAGACCGAGGAGTCCAAGGGCCTCGGTCGGGCGCTCTACCTCGCAGACCAGGAGACAGGGCTGCCGGATCTGACGCAGCCCTGCACAGCGGAGCAGGACGAAGCGAAGCTCTGTGTCCCCTTCGACGATGGGAAGAACCAGTGGTACCACTCGTTCAGCATGTCGCTGACCGATCCGATGGTGGCCCACGAGCAGGACGGTCTGCTGGCCAACCTGGCCTTCCACGGCAACCTGCTGAACCAGCCCGAGGTGGACTGGACCACCGGTGACTTCTTCCCGGTCATGAACACCGCGGACATGTTCGGTTGGACCGATGCCACGTACGGCTACGACCTCTTCGCCACCCTGGAAGCAGGGGCAGATGAACCAGGGCGGACCGGCCGACGTCATGTCGCGGCGGATCGTCATCCCGAAGGGCTGGAACGTCCGGAGCGGCGGCCCCAACGGCGGCAACCCGTACGCCTTCCGGAACATGGAGTGCGACAACAAGGCGTACGCCGACGGGTCGAACCCGTACTACCCCGAGGGCGTGTGCGTGGACTCGGCGATCAAACTGTCGGCGACGGTTCCGGACAGCGGGATCGACTCCGCCACGGACACCGCCGCCACGCTGCCGACGCTCACCTTCGGCGGGACTCCGTTCGCCGTCAGCGACACGAACCCGATCCTGCAGGGTCTGGTCCAGGGCGAGGGCGACACCACCAAGGTGCTGACCTGGCACCAGTGCCCGGCGGAGTTCACGAACGTCAGTGGTGTCGAGCAGGTGACGTGCGCCGACGACACCCGGACCGAAGGTGACAGCACGCTCGCCGACCAGTCGTGGTACAACCCGTACGAGGTGGCGAAGGGCCACCGCGGGTTCCTCGACGGCGACTTCGTGAGGATGCTCTACGCGTGGTCGCCGAACTGGCGGCTCAACACGGTCGGGCACGACCGCTACGAGCTGTACATCCGGCAATCGTTCACCGGCGGTGCCGACTGGACGACCCTGCCCAGCAAGTTCACCGACACGACCGGCGACAAGTACGCCGGCGACGGGACGGTCACCTGCGAGACGTTCCGCAGCTCCGAGACCGGGTCGGGAGAGGTCGTGGAGCCCCGGGCCTGCAACGAGTACGCCGCCGGCGCACCCGAGCAGGCACGGAACGTCACCCAGCACAAGTCGATGCGGATCACCACCCTCGACCCGAGGTACTCGATGACCGGCGGCCCCTACGGCGTCAGCATCACCGCGGACACCCTCGGCTTCGGCATCCCGAACTACACCTCGGGTGACGGAGACAGCGAGGACCTCCGTGACCCGTCGAGGTTCTTCATCGTCTACGAGACCGGCGACAACACGACGGCCCAGTACGGCGAGCCCGATCCGTTGGACCTCTTCTACAGCCGAGGTGAGAGCTTCGGTGACGACTACGAGGTCTGGGCGGAGACGGAGGACGGCGACGTCAGCCTCTGCTACCCGAACGACCCGAAGGACCAAGACATCCCGGAGGAGCTGATCGGGTCGGGCTTCTGCAACGAGTTCGACCAGCTGGACCGGGGCACGCCGGGCCTGGAGGCCAGCGAGGCCAGCCTCGCTGCCAACCCGGGCGGTGAGTTCCTCTACGCAGCCTGGGCCGAGCTCGAGCACGAGGACGATGAGGTGATCGCATCCGATGCCCAGGCCCGCCGGGTCTGGTGGATCGACGGCTGGGTCTCCAGCACCTACGGCTGGGACTTCGGCCAGGGCTCGGGATCGACCGAGTGAACCACCGGCGACGGGGGTAGCTCCCCGAAGCGCCCAGCGGGGGCCGACCGAGAGGTCGGCCCCCGCTCCGCGTCGCGCTAGGGCTGGTCCGGCCGCGTCTGGTCCTTCTCCTGGCCCTGGTTCCGGTCGAGGTCGCCGGCCTCGGTGCCCGGCGCCTGTTCGCTCCCCTGCGTGGTGGGGCTGTCGTCGCTCGGCGCGTCGTCGTTGGAGCTGCAGCCGGCCAGCAGCAGCACCGCAGCGACCGCGGCCCCGGCGATGCGGCGCCGTCCCGTCGTCATCGAGTCCTGCGCAGGCACCATTGGTCGGACCTCGTGTCGTCGTCTCCCAGGCTCAGTGGCCGTCGACGAAGCCGTCGGCCTGGAGGTCTTCCTCGACGACGCGCACGCCGTAGCGGTACGTGAGCTTGCCCCCAAGCCATCCCGACAGTCCGAGCACGGCGAGCGCGACGGCCGAGAGCACGATGAGCCCGGCCGACACCTCCTCGTCGGTGTCTCCGTACCGGAGCACGAAGGACACGGCGAAGGCGGCGGTGACGGCCAGGTTGAGGACCATGTGCAGCTGTCCGGTCCGCCGCGCCGTGGTGCCCGCAGGGACGGAGAGGAGGTCGAGCATGCCGAAGGCCGCTGCCAGGACCGCCCCGACGAGGCCGATCCCGATGAGCCACTGCGCGCCGGTGGCGAAGATCTCGGGGTCGTCGGAGGTATTCGACACGACGTCGAAGACGAGGCTGGCCATCCAAGCGCCGATGGGGATGGTGACCAGCACCGGATGGAACGGGTGGCCGTGTGGGCCGGCGGCGACGGTGCGCGGCCGCTTTGCTCGCTGGTGTCCGGGATCGATGGCCACGGGTCCATCACCCCATGGCGGGCGCTGTCTGTCAATCGCCCGCGGCGATCAGCTGTCGGAGTCGGCCCCGCCCCCACCTCGCGTCTCCGGTCGTGCACTGCGCAGCCCGTCGCCGGTCAGAGCAGGCCGGATCCCAGCAGGCAGGTCCCGCACCCGAGGCAGTCGCCGGAGCCTTCGACGGTGCCGTCGACGCGCACGTGGCGAGGGCAGGGCTCCCCGTTCCAGGTCTGGTACCGCTTGGACGGGCTGGCCTGCTCCCTCGCTGGTCCACGCTCCTGTTCGTCGTTCGCCATGGTTCACCCCCACGTCTCCGACGAGCATCGATGCGCAGCGCGGCCGGTCGTAGGGTCATCGGTCCCGATTCGGCAGGGAGCGCAGTCAGACCGGCGGCGTGATCTCGGTACCGTCCGGGCGCCGGTACGTGTACGTCCCGTCGGGTCCGCGGACGGGCCGGTAACCCGTCTCCTTCAAGCGGTTGTGGTAGCCGCACGCCGTCTGGCTGTTGGCGATGTCCGACGGGCCGAGGGCGCGCCAGGTCTGGTCGTGATCGACCTGCATCCACTGCGGTGGGCTGTTGCAGTCGGCCCAGAAGCAGGTGGTGCCGCCCCGATCGCGGATTGCGGACTGGAGGAGGGCGGCGTCCCGGCTGCTGCCGGTGAAGCAGCGCCGGCGGCGGCCGAGGTCGATGACGTTGGATGCGGCATCGACCACGACGCGGCGGACGTGGCCGACCAGGATCGCGGCGACCGCATCGGCGGGGTGGATGGGGTGGCCGCTGGTGGAGCGGCAGATCCGGCCGGAGTTACGGGATGCGTCGTGGTCGGCGGGCGCTCCGGCGGCCCGTGCGAGCTCGGTCTCGAGCGTCTCCTGGTCGATGACGATGTTGACGAGGGGCTCGGGTGACTGGGCATCGGCGGGCGCGGCCGCCGCCCGCCGGAAGATGGCGAGCATCGCATCGGCCCGGCGCTGCGCGGGTGTGCGGGGGAACTGGTCGGGCGTCGCGCCGGGACCGTGCTCGGCGATGGCGGCGTCCCGATCGGCGAGCCACTCGGCGTGCTCGTACGCAGCGAGGACCTCGGCCATCGACGCGCCGTGGAGGTCCCCGAACTCGCCCCGCAGGTGCCAGCTGCCTGCGAGGTCGTTGCGGACCAGTGAGCCGTTGCGCCGGCGATGGGCGTGCTCCCGGGCCTGGTCGGCGCCGTCGGCATCGGCGAAGCGCTCCCAGTCGCGGACGAAGGAGACGAGGTCGTCGTGGCTGGCCTCGCAGGCCTGCTCGGCGAAGATGCGGTCGACGAGGTCGTCGAGGAAGCACTCGACCCGGGGGTTGGACGCCACGCGTGCGATGGCCCGCACGGATGCGGTGGGGATCCTGCCGGCGGCGTAGGCGGCGTCGACCTCGGGCAGCCGGCGCAGGGCACGGGCGGTCTGGATGCTGCCGTGCGCCTCGGCCCTGGGCACCCGGTTGATGTGGACGAGGGCGGCCTTGGCGGTCTTGTGGCCATCGACGCCGTGGGCGCCGGTGGCATCGATGTGCCCGGCGAGGGTGTCCCTGGCGTGGTCGAGCCGGCGGCTCACGACCTCGAGCGCTCCGGCGAGCTGGAGCAGCTCGCGGGCGGTGAGCCGGCTGAGGTCGACCGCGCGGAGGTCGGTGATCCCCTCGGCGAGGGAGCCAACGATCACCTCGATCTCGGACGACTCCATGGGACAAATGGTACGAAGGGGTGCTGACAGGAACTCCTGCGGATCTCCGCCCCCAGCCGCAGTTCGCCACCCGCCGGGCGCCTCCGCATCCGGGCGTACCCTCCGGCCATGTCCTTCGCCGATGACCTGCCCGAGCTCACCGGTCTGCGGGTGTCGCAGCGAGGTCCGCGGGTCGACGTCACCATCGACCACGGCGACATCAACCTGCTCGACGTCACGCTCCTCGTCTCGCTCCTCCGGCTGACCGAGGCGCTCGAGGCCGCGGACGACGTCACGGTGGTGGTCGTCGGCTCGGCGAACCCGGACTTCTTCATCGCCCACTTCGACGTGGCCGCCATCCTCGAGCTGCCCCGCGACGGGGGTGCGGAGGAGCGAAGCGAGCTCGGGCCGTTCCACGTGATGGTCGAGCGGTGGCGCACCATGCCGTGCGCGACCATCGCGTCGATCGCAGGCGCCGTCCGCGGTGGCGGGTGCGAGGTGGTGTCGTCGTTCGACATGCGCTACGCCGCCCTGGACCGGGCGGTGTTCGGTCAGCCGGAGGTGGCGCTGGGCATCCTGCCCGGCGGGAGCGGCACCCAGCGCCTGCCCCACCTCGTCGGTCGGGGCCGGGCGCTCGAGATGGTCCTCGGGTCCGGCGACATCGACGCCCGCACCGCGGAGGCGTGGGGTCTCGTGAACCGCGCCCTGGACGCCGACGCCCTCGACGCCTTCGTGGACGACCTGGCCGACCGCATCGCCGCGTCGCCGAGGGTGGCCGTGCGCGAGGCGAAGGCGTCCGTCCTCGCCGCGACGGCGGACCCGACCGCCGGTCTGCTGGAGGAGGCGCGCCGCTTCGATCGCACGCTCGCTGATCCGGAGTCGCATCGGCGAATGGAGCGGTTCCTCGACCTCGGCGGCCAGACCCCCGACGGCGAGCGTGACCTGCCGTCCATCGTGCGGCGGTTGGCCCCTTGACATCCGTGGACGAGGTCCCGGACCCTGCAAGGAGTCCATGACCGGGGAGGGGACGTGTCCACTCAACGCGCTGTCGTACCAGCCATCGTCGTGGCGAGCGAGCATGCCGAGACGTGCGCGGTGCTCAGCGAGGAGATCCGGCGTCGCTACGGGGCCGACTACGAGGTGACGACCCGCCACGGGGCCGATGAGGCGGTGTCGACGTTGGTGGCCTACCGCGATGGCGGCGCGGAGGTCGCCCTGGTCGTCTCCGGGTACGGCGAGCACGACCGCGACGGCCTCGAGGTCCTGGCACGGGCACGGCGCCTGCACCCGGCAGCGATGCGAGCGGTGGCCGTCGGGTGGGGAGACTTCGGGCGAGCCCGGGAGGTGTTCGATGCGCTGGCCACCGGGGAGATCCACCAGTACCTGGTCCGCCCGGAGCACCGCCCGGACGAGGAGTTCCACCGCTCGGTGACCGAGCTCCTCGAGGACTGGACGCTCGGCAGCGAGACCGGGTTCGAGGCGGTCCGGGTGATCGGTGACCCGAAGACGTCCAGGAGCCACGAGCTGCGGGACAGCTTCGCCCGGAACCACATCCCGATCGGCTTCCACGACGTCCGCTCCGACACCGGTCGACGGATGCTCGACTCCCTCGGGCTCGATGATCCCGAGCTGCCGGTGGTGGTCGTCCGCTTCACCGCCGAGCCCACGGTGCTCGCCAACCCGACCGACCTCGAGATCGCCGACGCGTTCGGGCTCATGGAGCCGCTGCCGGCGGACGCGCACTTCGACGTGGCCATCATCGGGGCTGGCCCGGCCGGTCTCGCCGCTGCCGTGTATGCCGCCTCGGAGGGGCTCGACACCCTCGTCATCGAGGCGGAGGCGGTGGGTGGCCAAGCCGGCACCAGCTCCCTCATCCGCAACTACCCGGGCTTCCCCCGTGGCGTCAGCGGACACCGACTGACCTACAGCGCCTTCCAACAGGCGTGGTCCTTCGGGGCCACCTTCCAGTTCATGCGGAAGGTCACCGGACTCCGTGGCGATGGCGCCGACCGGGTCATCGAGATGTCGGACGGCTCGTCGGTGCGGGCCGCTGCGGTCGTGATCGCCACGGGATCGAGCTACCGGCGCCTCGACGTGCCGGAGCTGGAGGCGCTCATCGGCAACGGCGTGTTCTACGGCGCAGCCGTGTCCGAGGCCCCGGCGATGGTCGGCAAGGCCGTCTTCGTGGTCGGCGGAGGCAACTCGGCAGGCCAGGCGGCGGTGCACCTGGCCAAGTACGCCGACCGCGTCACGTTGCTGGTGCGCGGCGGCGATCTCGCGGCGAGCATGTCGGAGTACCTCATCAGGGAGCTGGATGCCTCGCCGAACATCAGCATCCGCTTCGACGTGGAGGTCGTCGGTGGCGGCGGACCCGACGGCCTCGACCGCCTCGTCGTCCGCGACCGGACCACCGGCGACGACGAAGCGGTGGCGGCCGACGCGCTGTTCCTGCTGATCGGATCACGGCCGCACACGGGATGGCTGGAAGGGTCTGTCGCTCGCGACGAGTGGGGCTTCGTCTGCACCGGGCAGGACCTGTCGGAGGAGCGGTCCGACCGGCCGCCGCTGCCGCTGGAGACCAGCATGCCCGGCGTGTTCGCCGTCGGTGACGTGCGGCGCGGATCGGTCAAACGTGTGGCGTCGGCGGTCGGAGAGGGCGCGATCGCCGTGCAGTACCTGCACCGCTACCTGGAGGAGATGCGGCGCGTTGCCGTCGGTTCGAGCTGACGTGGCCCCGCAGGGAGGCGCTGCCGAACAGCGGAGGCTCAGCGGTGGGATGCGGGCGCTGCTGTGGGTGGCGACCGCGCTGGTGTTCCTCGCCGGCGTCCAGCTGTTCCTGTTCCCCGAGCGGACGGAGCGCTTCTTCGCCTGGACGATCAACCCACCGCTCACGGCCGCGTTCCTCGGTGCCGCGTACTGGTCGAGCGTGGCCTTCGAGGCACGCGCCGCGATGGCGAGGCGCTGGGTGGACGCCCGGATCGCGGTGCCGACCGTGTTCGTCTTCACGACGCTCACCCTCGTCGTCACCCTCGTCCACCTCGATGCCTTCCACCTCGAGGCGACCAACGAGCTGGGCACGCGAGCCGTCACCTGGGCGTGGATCGCGATCTACGTCGTCGTGCCGGTCGTCATGGCGGTGCTGTGGATCGCGCAGGAGCGGATGCCGGGGCCGGATCCCCCCCGGGGGCTCCCGTTGCCGGGGTCGCTGCGCGCCCTGGTCGCCGGGCAGGCGCTCATCCTGTTCCCGCTGGGCCTGTACCTGCTGCTCGCGCCGGAGGACGCGGCCTCGCTGTGGCCCTGGGAGCTGAGTGCGCTCACCGGGCGGGCGACGGGCGCCTGGGTGCTGAGCCTCGGCGTGGCGGCGGCACACGCCGTCGTGGAGCGCGACGTCGCACGTCTGCAGCCGGCCGCGGTCGCCTACCTCACGTTCGGGGTGCTCCAGACCATCGCGCTCCTCCGATACCCCGACACGGTGGACTGGGGAGACCCGTCGACGATCGCCTACGCCGCGTTCCTCGCCAGCGCGATCGTGGCTGGTGGCGCCACATCGTGGCTCCACCGCCGAAGGCGGCGCCTGGGCTGAGGCACCGGGCCGCCGGCGCCCCGCTCGCCCATGGTGAACCGCCGGCGGATCGGGTACTGGCGGAACATGGACCACTTCGTGCGACGGCACCGTGACCGCCTCCAGGTGCTGGCCGGCGTCGCGCTCGGCGTCGCCGTCGCCGCGGTGGCGCTCGTCGCCGACAGCGCCGTCGAGCTGCCCATGCAGATCCCGACGACCAACGCCCTGTCGCTGCTCGCCGCCACGTTCTCCGCGCTGGTCACCGCCGGGGCCTTCGCCTTCTGGATGCTGCCGCTGGCCGCTCAGCTGGCCGCATCGGCGGTCCCGCCCACCATCGTCGCCGGCCGGCTCCACGGGCGCTTCCAGCGCCGGGTCATCACGGTGACGCTCGGGGCGCTCGCCTACACCGCGGTGGCCGCGGCTGCCGTTCCGTCATCGGAGGACGGGTCGGCGCCGACGATCACGACTGCGCTCGGGGCAACGCTCGGGGTCGCAGCCATCGCCGCGCTGCTCGTGGCGATCGAGCACGCCGTGCGCTCGACCCGGCCGAGCGTGCTCGTCTCCGAGGTGGCCCACGGCGTGATCGACAGCATCCGGGCAGCCGGCCGCAGCGCGGCCGAACAGGACGTCGATGCGTCGCCGGCCTCCGGGTCGTCCACCGCGTCGGTCGTGGCGCCGGCGACCGGGTGGCTGCACGCGGTCGACGAGGACGCGCTGCTGGGAGCGGTGCCCGAGGGAACGACCGTGTCGCTCCAGGTCGGGCTGGGTGCCTTCCTCGTCGAGGGCTGGACGACGGTGGCGACCGTGCGCGGCCCGGACATCGGCGAGGAGGTCGGGGGAAGGCTCGAGCCGCACTTCGTCGTGGACATCGAACGGTCGGCGGACCAGGCGCTCGTCGGTCAGCTCACGCAGTTCACCGACATCGCGGTGCACGCCGGCTCGGGGAGCTCGGGGGCACCGTCGGTCGTCTACGAGACGATCTGGTACCTGGGCGCGATCCTGCACGAGCTCGTGCAGCACCGGCTGGGCCGGACGGCGCGCCGCACCGACGACGGGCGCGTGCTCGAGTGGTCGCCGGACCCCGACGCCGCGACGCTCGCCAACGTGGCGACCGATCGCATCCGCCAGGTCACCGCGGCCGAGCCGGCCATGGCGTTGGAGCTGGTCCGCGTGCTGGTGGATGTGCGGCGGGCCGCCTGCCGTGCCGGGCGTGACGAGCTGGTCGACGTGCTCGACGACCAGGCCGACCTGATCGTGGAGCAGTGCCGTCGGGCCGATCCGCTGCCGAACGACCTGGAGCGGGTCGTCGCGGCGCGGCGCGGTGGTCGCCACGCCGACCGCACGGCCGAGCGGGACGAGGAGTACGTCACGGCCTGAGCGGGAGCATCGTGCCGCGTCGGTAGCCTCACGGCACCCGCCCGGCGACCCGTCGGGGGTGACGTCCTCGAGGCCACGCACACCGATGTCCACCCGAGCACTCATCGGAGCCGCTGCCGTCGTCGTGGGGGTCGCGGTGCTCTCCGTCCTGGCCATCGGGGCGGTGCGGGCGAGCGACGCAGCGCCTGAGCCGTGCCGGGGTGGCACGACCGCCGCGGGGGTGCGCTGTCCGACAGACGTCGGCCCTGCGCCGGCCGCGCCGGACAGCACGGGCCCACCCGGCTCCGTCCCGGTCGCCAACGCACCCGACGCGGCACCGCTCGTGCGCCTCGACCTGCCGCCGGCACCGGACCCGGATCGACCGGCGACGCTGCTGGCGCTGACCGAGCCGTCGCCGTCGCTGCCCAACCCCTTCGTCCTGGTGGAGGGGGATCGGTACCTGATGTTCACCACCGAGGCCCGGGACGCGGTCGGGGCCAAGCAGAACGTGCCCGTGCTCGAATCCGCCGACCTGCAGACCTGGCACTTCGTGCGTGATGCGCTGCCGACCGTCGGCGCCTGGGCGGTGCCGGAGGCGACGTGGGCCCCGGACGTGGCCAGGATCGACGACGGGTGGGTCCTCTTCTACACGGCACGGGTCGCGGACCTGGATCCCCCGACGCAGTGCATCGGGGCGGCCGTGGGCACCTCGCCGGAGGGTCCGTACCACCCACAGCCCGAGCCGATCGTGTGCCAGCTGGACCGCGGCGGCAGCATCGACCCGCGCACGTTCCGAGACCGGGAAGGCACGTGGTGGCTGCACTGGAAGTCCGACGACAACCGCGACGTCGAGGGCACCTCGACCTCCACCATCCACGCCCAGCGCCTCGACGTCACGGGCACGGCCCTGGTCGGGGAGCCAGCCGCCATCCTCGAGGTGACCCAGCCGTGGGAGGGTCGCATCGTCGAAGCGCCCCACCTGATCGAGGCGGACGGTCGCCTGTGGCTCTTCTACTCGGGCAACTGGTTCAACCAGCCGGCGTACGGCATCGGGGTGGCGGCCTGCGACACGCCGGCGGGACCGTGCACGAAGCCCTTCGACGGGCCGTGGCTGTCGTCCAACGCCCAGGGCGAGGGGCCGGGGGAGGGGTCCTTGTTCCTCGACCGCGACGGCCGCTGGCGGTTGGTCTACAGCCCGGTCGCCCAGCAGCACCGCATCGAGACCGACCGCCCCGTGGCCCTGGCCACGGTCGGCTTCGATGACCTCGGGCCCTACCTCGCCGACCCGGCGCCGGATCGCTGACCATCCGCCTGTCCGGTGGGTGGGGCGTGCAATCCTGGAGGGGCTCCGCGTCGTCCGCGATCCGGGGAACCAGCAGACGGCCATGTGGCGTCGAAGCAAGCACGCACGCCGATGTCTCGTCGGCACCGACATCGGGAAGGGATCGCACCGTCATCTCCCCGATGCAAAGGACCCCCACCATGGCTGACGCACCCCGCAACCCCGACGAGGCCAAGGGCCGCTTCAAGGAAGCGGCCGGCAACCTCACCGGCGACGAAGACCTCGAGAACGAAGGCAAGATCGACAAAGCCGTCGGCGGCGTCAAGGACGCTGCGGACAAGGCCGCAGACAAGGTCAAGGACGTGTTCCGCAAGGACTGACGACGGCCTCGACCGACATCTGCGCACAACACGGCCCCGGGCTCGCCCTGGGGCCGTGGCGCGTCCGGGCTCGGATGGGTCACCGGCTGTGACGCATGTCCCGGCGGCTGGGTGACGGGGAATGTTGCGAACGGGTAACGACAGTTCCTGCGGGTCACCGCACCCCCGACCACCCAGGAGCAGGCAACCCATGTCCGACACCACGAGCGATCTCCCCGAAGGCAGCACCTTCGATCGACTGAAGGCCAAGGCCAAGCAGGTGGCCGGCGACCTGTTCGACCGCGGTGACCTCGCCGCCGAGGGCGCCCTCGAAGAAGCCAGCATCGACCGCGCAGACGACGCCCGCGAGCAGATCGCCGAGGCCGAGCGCGCCGAGACCGAGGCCGAGCTCGAGGCCCGCCTCGCCGAGAACGAGATCGAGGCCGAGCGCGTCGAAGCCGAGGTCGAGGAGCAGCGCCGCCGGGACGAGGCCGAGCGGGCCGAAGCCCGCGCCGAAGCCCAGGTCGAGGCCCAGGCCGACCAGCGCGAGCAGGCGATCACCCGGCAGGAGGCCGCCGAGCGCAGCCAGGCCTCGCGTGAGCAGGTCGAGGCACTCGGCGAGCGCGCCGAGGCCGAGGAGGACGTCGCCCGCCTCGAGGCGGAGGCCGACGCGGCCAAGGCCAACGCCGCCCGCCTGAGCGCCCTCGACGCCGAGGAGCAGTCGTGACCCGCACCACCACCCGAGACGAGGACCAGAACATGATCTCCCAGCTCAAGGCCCTGCCCCGAGGGGCCGTGCTCACCACGTTGCGGCTGTGGCGCACGCCGGTCGGGCTCGCCGAGTCCGTGTTCGCCAAGGAGTCGGCCGGCCAGGCCGTCTCGACCTGGCCACCCGCCGTCGCCTACGACCGGATCGCCTCCTCGGTCGCCCATGTCGCCGGCGTCGTCTTCAACGACGAGATCCTGCTGCACACGGCCACGGTGAAGAAGGCCAAGGTGAGCCAGCTCGAAGCGGCCGCGGAGGCGGAGGCCGCTGCGGAGGCCAAGCGGGCCGAGGCCGAGGAGGAGCTGGCCGACAAGCGCTCCGAGGCCCAGCGCAAGGAGCGGGCGGCCGCCAAGCGAGCCGAGAAGCGCAAGGCGCAGGCTCGCACCGAGGAGCAGCAGGCCAAGCAGCGCGTGAAGAAGCAGGCGGCCGCCAAGGAGAAGGCCGCCGCCGACGCCGCGACGCGCGAGCAGGAGCGCATCGACGCCGAGGCCCGCGAGGCCAAGCAGCGCGAGCTCGAGGCCGAGAAGGAGGCGCTCGCCGAGCAGCGCGAGGCGCTCCAGGCCACCAAGGCCGCAGCCACCACCAAGAAGGCGGCCGAGGTCGTCAAGTCAGCACGCAAGTCGGCTCGCTGACCTGACCCCCGAACGCGAACGAGGGCCTCCCGATGGGGAGGCCCTCGTCGCTCGTCGGGGGTGCTGCTACTTCAACAGCGGGTCGCGGGGCAGGCCGAGGATGCGCTCGCCGATCTGGTTGCGCTTGATCTCGGACGTGCCGCCGGCGATCGACATGCCGCGGTGCATCAGCACGAGCTGGTTGCTCATGCCGCCGGCACCGTCCATGAAGGCGGCGTCGGGGCCGTTGAGCTCGGTGAGGATGGCGGCGGCCTCGTGGCCGACCTCGGAGAGCACCAGCTTGGTCATGGCCCCCTCGGGGCCGGGCTCGCTGCCGGCGACGGCACGGTTGGCGGCCCGCAGGTTCAGCAGGCCCATGGCCTGGTGCTGGGCGATGTAGCGCCCGACGCGAGCGGCGCCGCCGGTGAGGCGGTCCGGGTTGGCGTCGTAGGGCGGGACGAGCGCAGCGCCCGGCATCGACATGCCGCCGCCACCGCCGCCGATGCTCACGCTCTCGTTGCCGAGGGTGGAGCGGGCGACGGTCCAGCCGCCGTCGACGGGGCCGACCACGTCGTCGTCGGGGACGAAGACGTCGTTGAAGAACACCTCGTTGAACTCCGAGCCGCCGTTGGTCATCTTCAGCGGTCGGACCTCGACGCCCTCGGCGTGCATGTCGATGGCCATCATCGTGATGCCGTCGTGCTTGGGCACGTCGGGGTTGGTGCGCACGGTGGCGAAGCCCATGCCGGAGTAGTGGGCGCCGGAGGTCCAGACCTTCTGGCCGTTGACCAGCCAGCCGCCGTCGACCCGGGTGGCCTTGGTCTTGACGCCCGCGGCGTCGGAGCCGGCGTCGGGCTCGGAGAACAGCTGGCACCAGACGACGTCCTGGTTCAGCGCAGGGAGGACCCAGCGGTCGAGCTGGTCCTGGTTGCCGTGCTGGATGATGGTGAGGATGTTCCAGGCGGTGATGCCGTAGGCGGGGCGCTGGATGCCGGCCTTGGCGAACTCCTCCTCGATGACGAGCTGCTCGATGGCGCCGGCGGCGCGGCCGTAGGGCTTGGGCCACTGGGGCATGACGTAGCCGGTCTCGATCAGCTTCGCCCGCTGCTCCTCCTTCGACAGGTCCTTGATGGACTCGGCGAAGGTCCGCACCTCGTCGCGGATGGCCTCGGCCTCGGGCGGCAGCTCGACGGCCTTGGCCCGGGTGACGCCCGAGCGGGTGAGGTCGACCAGGTCGGCGGCGGCCTGCTTGGGCTCGAGCAGCGTCAGCAGGGTGGTGGCCCGACGCATGTACAGGTGCGCGTCGTGCTCCCAGGTGATGGCGATGCCGCCGTGCACCTGGGTGTTGAGGTTGGCGCACAGGTCGGCGGCGGGCCCGGCCAGCGTGGCGGCCACGGCCGCGGCGTAGCTGAGCTGATCGCCGCCGGTGGCGGCGGCGCGGGCGGCGTCCCAGACGGCGCTGGTGGTGAGCTCGCGGGCCACGGCCATGTTGGCGCAGTGGTGCTTGACCGCCTGGTACATGGCGATCGGGCGGCCGAACTGCTCGCGCTCCTTGGCGTAGGCGGCCGCCATGTCGGTGGTCTCCTGGGCCACGCCGGCGGCCTCGGCCGACAGGATCACGCGGGCCAGGTCCACGAACAGGCGGGCCGCGCCGGGGATCACGGTGGCGGCGGCGCCGTCGAAGGTGACGCGCGACGAGCGCCGGGTGGGGTCGAGGTTGGCGGGGGTGTCGACCGTGACGCCCTCGCCGGCGTCGATGATGGCGACGTCGTCGCCGGCCCGCACCACGAACACGGCGGCGAGGCCGCCGCCCAGCACGGGGCTGGCCTGGCCCGACGCGGTGCCGCCCGACACGGTGACCGAGCCGGTGAGGCCGATCGCGCCGATGGCGGAGCCGTCGGCGAGCCCGGGGAGCCGGGCCGCCTGCAGCTCGTCGTCGCCGGCGGCGGCGACGAGCGCGCTGGCGATGACCGTGGGGACGAAGGGGCCCGGGGCGACGACCCGGCCGAGCTGCTCGACCACGATGACGAGCTCTTCGAGGGTGTAGCCGGAGCCGCCGTGGGCCTCGGGCACGTGGAGGCCCAGCCAGCCGAGGCTGACCAGGTCCTTCCACAGATCGGGGAGGGCTTCGTCGTCGGACTCGAGCAGGGCTCGGGCGGCGCCGCGGGCGTCTCGCTTGGTCAGGAGGTCGGACGCCGTGTCGGACAGGGCGCGGTGGTCATCAGTGATCGCGATCGACATGGCAGGAGACTAGGCAACGCAGGTTGCCAGTGCCCCGTCGCCGGTTCGTCTCCCGTCGCGGGTCCACGGCTCGGAGATAACGATCGGCGAAACAACCCGAGGGTGCCCGGGACGTGGAGGCTCGCCGAGCGTACGTTCCACCCATGGATCCGCACGCCATCGACGTCGCTCCGGGCTCCGGTTCGGCCTCCGCTCGCGTGCTGGTCGTCGAGGACGATCGGAACCTCGCTGACGTGGTCGCCCGGTACCTGGAGCGCGAAGGCTTCGCCGTGGAGGTCGTCCACGACGGCGAGACGGGGCTGCGCCGTGCCCTCGAGTCGCTGCCGGATCTGGTCGTGCTCGACCTGATGCTGCCCCGCTTGCACGGCATCGAGCTGTTCCGCCGGATGCGCCAGGTCGCCCCGATCCCAGTGGTCATGCTGACAGCCCGAGGCTCGGAGGAGGACCGGGTGACCGGGCTCGAGCTGGGTGCTGACGACTACGTCGCCAAGCCGTTCTCCCCGCGGGAGCTCACGGCCCGGGTGCGAGCCGTCCTGCGGCGAGCGACCGCGGCGATCGAGGTCCAGGGTGATTCGGTCCTGCGGGCCGGAGACGTCGAGCTGGACATGGTCGCCCACGAGGCGCGCCGAGCCGGGGCGCCGCTGCCGCTCACGGCCCGCGAGCTCGACCTCCTCGGCTATCTCATGGCCCATCCTCGACAGGCCTTCACGAGGCGCGAGCTCCTCCGCGACGTCTGGGGCCACGACATCGGTGACACCGCCACGGTCACCGTGCACGTCCAGCGCCTCCGCGACAAGGTCGAGGCGGATCCGCGCGCGCCCCAGCACCTGGTCACCGTCCGCGGCGTCGGCTATCGGTTCGAACCATGAGCGCCACCAGCACGAACGGGGGCAACCGCGTCTGGCTGGCCATCGTGGTCGCCGGGGTCGCCGCCGCCCTCCTGGCCGCAGTGCTCGCCGGCGTCAGCGCGCGCGACACGGCCACGCTCGTCCTCCTCGCCGGCGGTGCGGCGACCGCCGCGGCGGGCGGCACCGCCGTGCTGCTCGCCCGTGTGCGGCGTCGGGATCTGCGCGTGCAGCTCGTGGTCGTCGCGCTGGTCGGTGTCGTCGCCACCGCTGCCGGCGTCGGGGTTGCGGCGCAGGCGATGTTCCTGTCTGCACACGATCTCGGCGTCCTGAGCGTGGTGCTGGTGCTTTCGGGGTCCGTGGGGGTGAGCGCGGCCTGGGTCCTCGGGCGGCGCATCGGCGACAGCGTCGAGGCGGTCGGGGATCGCATCGACGCACTGGCCGGGGACGAGGTCCCCGCACCGCCGACCGGACTGGCCACGTCGGAGCTGCAACGGTTGTCCGAGGTGCTGGCGGCGACGCACCACCAGCTCGTGGACGCACGCCAGCGAGCCAGTCGGCTGGAGTCGTCGCGGCGCGAGCTGGTCGCGTGGGTGTCCCACGACCTGCGCAGCCCCATCGGCGCGGTGCGGGCCATGGCCGAGGCGCTCGAGGACGGGGTGGTGACCGGACCCGAGGACGTGGCGTCGTACCACCGGGCCATCGTTCAGGAGGTCCAGCGCCTCGCCCGGCTGGTCGACGACCTGTTCGAGCTTTCCCGCATCGAGGCCGGTGCCCCGGCTGCCGACGTCCCCTTCGTGCCCCTGCACGAGCTCGTCGCTGATGTCATCGAGGCGGCGGCCGTCCGAGCCGATGCGCACGGCGTCACGCTCCACGCCGACGTCGACGATCTCGGCCCCGAGCTGGTCGTGGCCGCCGATGTGCGGCGGGCCATCGACAACGTCGTCGACAACGCCATCCGGCACACGCCCATGGGTGGATCCGTGCGGGCGACCGCCCGGGCCGACGGCGCCGGCCTCGAGGTCGTGGTCTGGGACGAGTGCGGCGGGATCCCGGCATCGGAGCTGGATCGCGTCTTCGACGTGGCCTTCCGCGGGGACGACTCGCGGTCTCGGGACACCGGCGGTGGGGGCCTCGGCCTGGCCATCGCCCGCGGGCTGGTCGAAGCCCGCGCCGGCGGCATCTCCGTGCGCAACCGGGCCCCCGGCTGCGAGTTCACCGTCCGCCTGCCTGCCGAGGCCCCGCAATGACCCTGCCCCCCAGCGACCCGAGCCGCAGCAGACGGGAGCGTCGCTGGCGCGGGGCCGTCGCGGGCATCGTCGCGGCGGGTGCCGCGCTCGCCGCGGGTCAGCTGCCGAGCGCGATCGCCGGTGAGGCCGAGGGGCCGGTCACCGCGGTCGGCAACGTCTTCGTCGACCGGTTCGCAGCGTCGCTCAAGGACATCGCGATCCAGCTCTTCGGTCAGAACGACAAGGTCGCCCTGGTCGTCGGCATCGTCGTCATCAGCCTCCTGCTCGGTGCGGCCCTCGGCGTGCTGGCCTTGCGCTCGTTCGCGCTGGCTGCCGTCGGGCTCGGGGCCTTCGCCGTCGTCGGCCTGATCGCCGTGGTGACCGACTCCAGCGCGGGCGGCGGTGTGGCTGTGGCATCTGCCCTCACGGGCGGGGTCGCGGGCATCGGCGTCCTGGGGCTGCTCATGCACCAGATCGGTCGGGGACCCGACCTCGCGACGACGTTGCACCGGGCCGGCGACGTGGAGGATCCGCGCGTTCGCACGCCCGATCGCCGGACGTTCCTCGGGGTGAGCGCCGCCGCGGGCGCAGCGGCCGCCCTCACGGCCGTGGGCGCGCGGTCACTGCGGGGTCGGTCCATCGTCGATGCCCAGCGGGACGCGCTCGTGCTGCCGCAACCGGTCCGGAGCACGCCGCTGCAGGCGGAGGTGCTCGAGATCCCCGGTGTCAGCCCCTACGTCACGCCGACGGAGGACTTCTACCGGATCGACACCGCGCTCGTGACGCCGAGGGTGGACGCCGAGTCGTGGCGACTTCGTGTCGGGGGACTGGTCGAGGAACCCTTCGAGCTCACCTTCGACGAGCTCTTGGAGATGGACGTGGTCGAGGAGCCAGTCACGATCGCGTGCGTCTCGAACGAGGTCGGTGGGGGGCTGGTCGGCAACGCCGTCTGGCTCGGCGTACCGCTCGCCGACCTGCTCGATCGGGCCGGCGTGCGGGCAGAGGGCACCCAGGTCGTCGGCCGGTCCACCGACGGCTTCACGGTCGGGTTCCCGACGGACGTGGCCACCGATGGTCGCGTGGCCATGGTCGCGGTGGGCATGAACGGCGAGCCGCTGCCCGCCGACCACGGCTACCCCGCGCGCCTGATCGTCGCCGGCCTCTACGGCTACGTGTCGGCGACCAAGTGGCTGACCGAGATCGAGCTCACCCGCTTCGAGGACTTCGACGCCTACTGGATCCCCCGTGGATGGTCGAAGCTCGGTCCGGTCAAGACCCAGTCCCGCATCGATGTCCCTCGCCGCACCGTGGACGCCGGCGTGGTGCCGGTCGCCGGGGTGGCGTGGGCGCCGCACATCGGCATCGCGGCCGTCGAGGTCAGCATCGATGACGGTCCGTGGCAGCCCGCCGAGCTCCGCGGCACCGCCAACGACAGCACCTGGGCCCAGTGGGTCCACCAGTGGGACGCGACCCCGGGTGCGCACACCATCCGCTGCCGGGCCACCGACGCCACGGGCAGCACCCAGACCGCCGAGCGCAGCGACCCTGCGCCGGACGGCGCGACCGGGCTCCACACCGTCCAGGTGACGGTGCGGGGCTGACGGGCGCGGACACCCACCCCAACCGGAAGGAACCAGCCATGCACCGCCTCTCCCGTTCGACGCGCCTGCTCCTCGGCCTGGCCGTGGGCATCGGCCTCACCGCCGGGGCCTGCGGCGACGACGACGACACCGTCGACACCGACCCGACCCAGGAGGTCGACGACATGACCGAGGACATGACCGAGGACGAGATGTCGGAGGACGAGATGTCGGAGGACGACATGTCCGAGGACGACATGTCCGAGGACGACGAGATGATGGAGGGGGAGATGGAGGACGAGGGCTGAGCCGTCGGGTGGGTGGGCCTACCGACCGGTCGGTAGGCTTTACCCGGTGAACCGAGCTCTCCCCCCGGACGAGCGGTTGAACGTGCGCACGTCGCTGCCGTTCCTCGCCTTCCACCTCATCCCGCTCGCCGCGATCTGGACCGGCGTGCCGGCCGGAGCGGTGGTGCTCGCGGTCGTCTCCTACGTCGTGCGGATGTTCTTCATCACCGCCGGCTACCACCGCTACTTCGCCCACCGGGCCTACCGGCTCCCCCGGTGGGCGCAAGCGGTGATGGCCTTCGGCGGCACGACCGCCCTGCAGAAGGGCCCGTTGTGGTGGGCCGCCCACCACCGGGACCACCACCGGTGGTCCGACACCGAGCGAGACGTGCACTCGCCGACCCGCGGCTTCTGGTGGAGCCACGTGGGCTGGATCCTGTGCGACAAGTACTCCGACACCGACGAGGCGCGCATCCGGGACTTCGCCAAGTACCCCGAGCTGCGGTGGCTGAACCGCAACGACTGGGTCGGCCCGGTCTCGCTGGCCGTCGCCAGCTTCCTGATCGCCGGCTGGGCCGGGCTCGTGATCGGCTTCGGTGCCTCCACGATCGCCGTCTGGCACGGCACGTTCCTCGTGAACTCCATGGCCCACGTCGTCGGACGGCGTCGCTACGTCACGTCGGACACCAGCCGGAACTCCGCCGTCATCGCCGTGCTGACCCTCGGCGAGGGGTGGCACAACAACCACCACCACTACCAGGCGAGCGCCCGCCAGGGCTTCCGCTGGTGGGAGTGGGATCCGAGCTTCTACGCGCTGTGGCTGCTCGAACGGGTCGGCATCGTCCGGGACCTGAAGCGCCCCTCCGAGCGGATCGTGCAGTCGAACCTGATCGAGGCCGGGCACTTCGACGTCGGCATGTTCCGGACCGGCTGGCAGCAGGCCGCAGCCCGGCTGGCGGCCATGGGCGACCAGGCCGGCGACGCCCTCGCCGAGCGCCGACAGGCCCTCGAGGACCGCATCGAGGCCGTGCGCCACGACCTCGACGCGCACCGTCGGGCGCAGCGCGAGGCGATGGCGGAGCTGGCCGCCGTCCGCCGAGCCGCTCGGACCGGTCGGCCGCTCGGCGCCTGAACCGGCTGGTCCACGTCCGGCACGTGGTTCGGCCGAGACTGCCTCGCCCGCTAGCATCTTCCAAAGATCGTTGGAGGATTGGTGATGGCTGCTCGAACCGCTCGCACGCGCCGGGACCGGACCCGCGTCGCGCTCCCCATCGTGGTGGCTGTCGCCGCCGCGATCGTGGCCATCGTGATGGCGGTGGGTGCCGGTGGGGCACCCGACGAGGCGGCCGACGGTGCTGCCGCTGACGCGCCCCGGGCCGGCGACGAACCCGCCGCCGGACCGGAGCACCGTGGGACGGGGCCGATGGCGAAGGGGGACGACGACGCCCCGGTCGTGATGGTCATGTACTCGGAGTTCCAGTGCCCGTTCTGCGGCAAGTTCGCGCGGGACACCGAACCCGAGCTGGTGGAGCGCTTCGTCGACGACGGCACCTTGCGGATCGAGTGGCGCGACCTGCCCTACCTCGGGCCGGAGTCGCTGCAGGCTGCGGTCGCCGGGCGCGCCGCGGCCGAGCAGGGTGGGTTCTGGGAGCTGGCCGATGCGCTGTTCGCCGATCAAGCACCGCCCAACAGCGGCCGCCTGACGGCGGAGCACCTGGTCGACGTGGCGAGCGGGCTGGGTCTGGATGCCGAGCGGTTCCGTGCCGACCTGGCGGACGCCGACCTGGTCGAGGCGGTCCGCGCCGACGTGGACGAGGCCGTCGGCTTCGGGGTCACGGGGACCCCGGCGTTCTTCGTGAACGGCCAGGTGATCATGGGCGCCCAGCCGGTCGAGGTGTTCGTGGAGGCCATCGAGCAGGCCGCGAACGCGGCCCGCTGAGCCGCCGATGTCGGAGGTCACGCTCCTCGCGGCCTTCGCCGCGGGCACGCTCGCCCTGCTCTCGCCGTGCAGCGCGCTGCTCGTCCCGTCGTTCTTCGCCTACGCGTTCGGCACGCGCACGGCGCTGCTCGCTCGGACCGCCCTGTTCGCGCTCGGCCTGGCCGCCGTGCTCGTGCCCCTCGGCATGGGGTCGAGCGCGGCCTCGTCCCTCGTCTACGGGAACCGGCAGACCATGATCGCCGTGGCCGGCTGGGCGATCATCGCCCTCGGGGTCTTCCAGGCGCTCGGCAAGGGCTTCACCCTGCCCTTCGCCGGCCGCCTCCAGGCGCGGACCGCCGGCATCGACGCGCGCGCCGGCGCGCTGCCCACGATCGCGCTCGGCGCCGTCTACGGACTGGCCGGCTTCTGCTCCGGTCCGGTCCTCGGTGCGATCCTGACCGTGGCCGCCACCGAGGAGGCTCCGGTCCGCGGCGGCATGCTGCTCGCCGTCTACGCCCTCGGCATGGCCGCTCCGCTGTTCGTGCTGGCGGCCCTGTGGGACCGCTTCGACCTCGGGCGTCGCCAGTGGCTCCGAGGGCGGCCGCTGCGCCTCGGTCCGGTGCGCACCCACACCACGTCGCTGCTGTCCGGGGCGCTCTTCGTCGCCATCGGAGCGCTGTTCCTCAGCTCCGAGGGCATGGTCGGGCTGACGGGGGTGCTCGGCGACACCACCGACCTCGAGTTCGATGCCCAGGCCTGGATCAGCGATCGGCTGGCGGTCGTCCCGGACTGGTCGGTGCCGGCGGTGATCGCCGTGGTCGCCGTGGGCGTGGCCTGGCGTCGGGCGCGTGACGGCGCGCCCGAGCACGTCGATCGCTGAGGGCCGGCCCGCTCAGCAGACGAAGCAGATCGGGGCGAGGAACCAGAGGACGGCGCCGCCGAGGGCCACGCCGGTGGCCGTCGTCGCGATCGTCTCGACCACGCTCGGCTCGTCGGTCGTGCCCTCCACGCCCTCGCGGCGCTCCGCGTCGGAGGTGGGGTCGGTCTCGGTGGGTGTCGTCATGACGGCTCCAGGGGGGTCAGGTGTCGGACCGGCCGACGCCGGCGATGGCGGGGACCGGGCAGGCCAGCTGGTTGCCCAGACGGGTGTCCAGCGCCCACAGCAGCAGGCCCATCGCCGCCAGCTGCAGCAGGGGTTGCACGGGTTCGAACCAGGTGATGGCGCCGGCGCTTCCCAGGGCGATGAGCACGAGCTTGTTGCAGACCGGGCAGCCGACCGCGAAGAAGGTGAGCACCCCGCCGACCATGCCGCGCCGGGCATCGGGGTCGACGGTCTCCGCCGCGGCTGTGCCGGTGTCGACGTAGGTGGCGGCGAGCAGGCCCGCCAGCACGGCGCTGACCGCCAGCGAGGGCCAGGACCACCACGTGGGCGGGATCTCCCGACCGAAGACGGGGTTCGGCACCAGATCGGTGGGGATGCCCACGGCGAGGACGTAGGCAGTGGTCGCGACGGCAGCGACCGACCAGCGCCGGGCGGGCCAGGACCGCATGCTGCGCCAGCGGTCGGCGGCGCTCATCGCCCCGCTCCAGCGGCCACGGGGAGCCCGGCGGCCCGCCACTCGAGCATGCCGTCCTCGAGGCGGACGGCGCTGCGCCCCTCGGCGGCGAGCAGGCGGACGGCGTCGTGGGCGAGCACGCAGTGGGCTCCCCGGCAGTAGGCGACGATCTCGACGTCGTCATCGACCTCGGCGAGGTGCTCGAGCAGGTCGCCGAAGGGGACGGACCGGGCGCCGGGGATGTGCCCGGCTTCGAACTCCTCGGGCGGGCGGACGTCGACCACCACCACGTCGCCTGCCTTCATGCGGCGACGGAGCTCCTTGCGGGTGATGAGCTCGACGTCGTCCAGCGCGCCGGTGCCGAAGTAGGTGGCGAGCGCTCGCTCGACGTCGGCCGAGTGGGTCCGGGCGACGGCGCCGAGCGATGCGTAGAGGGTGGCGACGTCGTCGCCGGCCAGGCGGTAGAAGACCCGGGTCCCCTCGGTGCGGGTGGCCACGACGTTGGCCAGCTTCAGGATCTGCAGGTGCGCCGAGGCGGTGGTGACGCCGAGGCCGACCTCGCGGGCGATCGAATCGACCGACCGCTCGCCCTGCCCGAGCAGGTCGATGATCTTGAGCCGGTTCGCGCTGGCGAAGGCCTTGCCGACCACCGCCAGGCGGTCGAACAGCTCGCTGCGTTGCTGGGCGTCGTCCATGGCATCCTCCAAAGTTCCTTGGAAGACGCTAGCGGAAGGTGGGTTCGCCGCCGGCGTCTGCCACGTAGGTTCGCCGGATGGCCGAAGAACCACCCCGCTACGAGCTGAGCCTCGCGGGCCTCGACGCGATGCTGGAGGCCGAGTTCCCCGGCACCGGGAACTCCTGCACCGAGCTCGGCCCCACGCACGCCGTGGCCCACCGGCAGGTGGACGCCGGCGCGATCCGCCCGGGCGGGTTCGTGTCCGGGCCCACGCAGTTCGGCCTCGCCGACGCCGCCCTCTGGTACCTGACCTTCGGTGCGATCGGGCGCATCGAGCCGATGGCCCTCACCTCCGAGCTGTCGATCCGGTTCCTGCGCCCGGCGCAGGGCTCGGTGCTGTGGGCCCGCGCCACCCTCGAGTCGGCAGGCAGCCGCAGCATCGTGGGCAGCGTGAAGGTCTGGTGCGACGACCGGGAGGACAAGCCCAGCTCCGTCGCACAGGGGACGTACGTCCTTCCGCGGTAGTTCATCCCCGTGCTGACGGACGTGGCGGCTCCGCCGCCACAGGGCCCGTGATCCTGGGTCGCCTCGCCTGACGGCTCGGCTCCGTACGTCCTTCCGCGGTAGTTCATCCCCGTGCTGCCGGACGTGGCGGCTCCGCCGCCACGGGGCCCGTGATCCTGGGTCGCCTCGCCTGACGGCTCGGCTCCGGCCGTCCTTCCCCGGTAGCCCGTCGTCAGAGCGGGGAGGTCCGGTACCGGCTGAGGAAGCGGTGCTCGGACTCGCTGTCGCCGACGAGCACGAGCTCGCCCTCGGCCGGCAGGGGCACGGTGGGATCGGGGTTCGGCTCGAACTGGCCGTCCGAGACGCGGGCGACGACGGTGCAGCCGGTCTCCTCCCGGATGTGGGCCTGGGTGAGCGGCTTGCCGGCCAGCTTCCGGGGGACGGGGACCCGGAACACGTCGAGGCCCTCGGCCAGCTGGAGGGTGTTGTCGGCGCTGAGCATGTTCCAGATGGCGTTGGCGCCGGTGGAGGCGTAGGAGAGCACGAAGTCGGCGCCGGCCCGGTGCAGCGTCGAGACGTTGCGGTCGAGTCGGGCCCTGGCGATGATCTGCGCGTCGGCCCGCAGGCGCCGGCAGTAGTTGGTGAGGTACACGTTGACGTCGTCGTCGTGGGTGGTGACCACGACCGACGGCGCATCGTCGATGCCAGCCCGCTTGAGCACGGCGATGTCGGCGGCGTCGCCCTCCACGTAGTCGGCGCCGTCCCGGATCCGATCGGGCTGCTTCTCCACGATGCGGTTCGGGATGCCCAGGTTCCGGAGGTGTTGGGCGACGGCTCGCCCGACCCGGCCGCCGCCGATGATGACGACCGGCGGGTCCTGGGACCGGTCGGCCTGGTCGTCGCTGGTGAAGCGGTCGTCGTAGCGCGCGAGCTGCTCCGCGGACCCGGCCAGCACGAGGATGCTCGTCTCGGTGAGCACGGTCGAGGGTCGTGCGATCAGCAGCTCGCCGCGGTCCCACACGCCGCCGACCGTGATCCCCGTCTCGTCCCGGATGCCCGAGCCGAGCAGCGGCTTGCCCACGAGCGCGGCCGGGGCGGCTGCCTCGGCGATCAGCAGCTCGTCGAAGCGCCCGACCACCTGGCTGCGACCGTCGGGGGCCAGCACGCGCCGGGCGAGCGCGGTCCCGAGCATCTCACCGAGGCGCAGGACCTCGTCGCACCCGGCCAGCTCCAGGATGTCGACCGACGCCTCGGCGTTGGCCGTCGCCACGATGCGGATCGACTCTGACCTCTCCCGCACCGTGAAGGCCACGTTGGTGTTCGTCGTGTCGGCCTGGGTCGTCGCCACCAGCGACGCGCGGTCGACGCCGGCGGCCTCGTACGTCGCGGGGTCGTCGAGCTCGCCGACCATCACGGTCAGCCCCTCGTCGTGGTGCTTCAGCGCCTCGTCCAGGTCGGCGACGAGGGTGACGTGCGGGATCCCGGCTCGGTCGAGCCTGGTCCGCAGCGCGGCTTCGATCGGCCCGGTGCTGGTGAGGATGACGTGGTCGCGCACGTCGTCGTCCACCCGCCGCGGCGCTCGGGCCCGCTGGGTCGACTCCATCCACGGCAGGAACACGAACTGGATGAAGGTGAACGGCAGCAGCACCAGGATGAACACCGACCCGGACAGCAGCACCACGACCGAGAACGTGCGGCCCAGGTCCGACTCGAAGGTGATGTCGCCGAAGCCGAGCGTCGACATCGTGACCAGGGTCCAGTAGATGGCGGTGATCCAGCTGTAGCGCTGACCCTCGTGCTCCATGATCTCGTGGAACAGCGCGCTGTACACCGCCACGATCACGGCGAGGAGCGCCAGCATCCAGCCGAGGATCTTTGCGCTGCGGCGGGCCTGGCTGGTGGCCAGGTAGCTGAGGATGAACCCGATGGACTTCACAACGGGCGGTGCTCCGGGCGCTGCGGCATCGACCGATCCTGTCAGCCCGACAGGAGCTGGTCGACGGGGGCGTGGTCGTCGGTGAGGACCTCGGCGCCGTCGACGTAGTCGGCCACGAACGCCTCGTCGCGCAGCACGCCGTCGTCGGGGTCGATGTCGAGGTCCGGGATCGGCCGATCCGATGCGACGATCACCTGGTTGCGGGACGCGTCCGGCGGCTCACCGCCGGGGAGGATCACCTGGACGTGGTCGAAGACCTGGCGGAGCGTCGCGAGCTCGGCCCGGGCGAACGCGCTGTCGCCGCCGTCGATGACGTTGAGCACGTAGATGCCGCCGTCGCGCAGGACCCGGTCCACCTCCTCGGCGAGCTCCACGGTCGTGAGGTGCCAGGGCACGGACAGGCCGCTGAACGCGTCCCCGACGACGAGGTCGTAGACGTCGTCGCCGAGCTCGGGGACGGCCATGCGCGCATCGCGCACCTCGACGGTGAGGTCCGGTCCGGTCTCGAGGCCGAGGTGCTCCTCGGCGATGTCCACGACGCCGGGGTCGATCTCGATGACGTGGGAGCTCGTCCCGGGCCGCACCGCTGCGAGGTGGGTCGGGATCGTGAAGCCGCCTCCGCCGATGTGGAGGGCGTCGACCGGACCGGGCGGGAGGGCGGCAGCGACGTCGGCGAAGAGGCGGATGTAGCGCAGCTCGAGGTTGGTGGGGTCGTCGAGGTCGACCCGGGCGTGGTGGAGGGTGTCGAGGTACAAGCTGCGGATGGACGGGTCGTCCTCGTCGACGACGACGGAGGCGCACGCGTAGCGGGTCTCGACGTCGCACTCGGGCGGGAACCCGTACACGGCGAGCCCGCTGATGACGAACACCACCGCGGTGGACGCCGCGGGCAGGCCGCGTCGCAGCGTCCACTCGAGGAGCAGGCCGCCGACCACCAGCAGCAGGCCGACGACGAACATGATCGTCCGGGTGCCGAGCAGGGCGACCAGCACGAACCCGGTCAGGAACGTGCCGGCGAGGCCGCCGAAGGTGCCCGCCGCCGAGAGCCCGCCGAACACCGACCCGGTCTCCTCCAGGGTCGAGAGCCGGAGCTTGGCCACGATCGGCGTGCTCGCGCTGAGCACGGCGGCCGGCAGGAAGAAGGCCATCGTGGCGAGCACGACGATGTCGAGGGGGTTCCCGTCGACCTCGGGGCCGATCGCCCGCACGATCGGCACCGCCACCCAGACCAGCGCACCGCCCACGAACAGGGACGGTCCGAGGAGCCGGCGAGGGTCGTGGCGGTCAGCGAGCCAGCCACCGACGCCGGCGCCGGTCGCGATGCCGGCGAGGATCACGCCGATGATCGCGGTGAAGGTCTCGAGCGACACGCCGACGTAGGGGGCCAGCAGCCGCCCGGCGGTGATCTCGACGATGAGGATCGCGGCCGACGTGGCGAAGACGACGGCGATGGCGAGGCGGCGACCCATCCGGCCATCTTGGCCGCGCCGCACCGCCGTCGGCCGATCACCGTGCGGACGGATGCGGAGCATCCGTCGACGAACGCGAAGCGTTCGCGGTCAGCCGAAGCGGGTGCCGGCCCGGCCGAAGTACTCGCCGCTGCTGGCCAGGAACTCCGCCAGGCGCAGGTCCTGGCCGTCGAGCAGCACGTCGGCCCAGTGGGCACGTCCCCGGGTGTCGGCGGGCCGGCCGAGGAGGGCGTCGTAGAGCCCGTCGACCCGGGTCAGGCGAGATTCCAGCGACTGGTAGAAGGCCAGCGACACGTCGTGGCGCGACTTCCCGGCGGCCAGCTGGTCCACCCAGTACTGCACCCCACCGGGTTCCGGGCTGCGCAGGAGCAGCTCGTCGTACAGGTCGGTGATCCAGGCGGCGTCGGTCCCACCGGCGAGCTGGTGGTACTCGGCGCTGCCGTAGAAGTCGGCGGCGACGCTGGCCGGGGTGCGCCCGGCCCGGATGACCGAGATCCAGTGGGCCGTGCCCTGGGCGTCACCGGCTCGGCCGAGCGTCGAGCGGTAGTAGCCCTCGACCAGGGTGCGCACCCACTCCTCGGAGCCGGCGAACCGGCGCACGATGGTGGCCGGGTTCGTGCCGGCGGCGAGGTCGGCGACCATGGTCGCCAGCTCGATGTCGGTGGCCCCACGTCCGAGGAAGTCCCGGGACAGCGCCTCGACGAAGGCCTGGCGGGCGACCGTGACCGGTGAGGTGCCGATCACCAGCGGCGCCGGCACGTGGGGCGCCACCTGCAGGGAGCGGTACGGGTTGATGACCTCGCCGGCGGGGTTGTGGATCTCGAAGTGGAGGTGAGAATCGGTCCACTCGGCGTTGCCGGAGTCGCCGGCGTAGGCGACGAGCTCGCCGGCCTTCACCGTGGCCCCGCGCTCGATGCCGGGGGCGAAGATCCACTCCTTGGGGTTGGCGCCGTCGTCGGTGCCGGGGGAGTCGTTGTTGATGTGGATGTACCAGTACTCCCAGCCGTCGGAGTCCCGGAGCATCAGGTAGTTGCCCTGGGAGCCGTCGGGGGTCGCCGTGTCCTTCAGCCAGGTGACGGTGGCGTCGCGGGCGGCCACGAGCGGGGTGAGCTTGGGCGTCATGATGTCGGTGCCCTCGTGCCCGCGGGAGCACCCCGAGCGGCACGCGCCGAAGGTGTCGCTGTAGGAGTGCGTGCCGGCGACGGGGAACACGATGTCTCGGACCGCGGTCTCAGCGTCGACGGCAACGGTGCCGGCGCCCGCCGGCGTGGCGCCCAGCGCGACCAGCCCGGTCAGCGCGGTGAGGGTGACCACCGCGGCGGCGATGGCCCTTCGGAGGGGTGACATGGACGTCCTCGATCCCAGCTGGTGCATGACCTGGTCCCATCGGTCGCCCGAGGGGCCGGGTTGAGGATGTCGGGCCGATGGTCCTACCGGTTCGTGACCTTCTGTCCGGTTCGGACGGGTTCCGTTCAGCCGAGGTCGGCGCGCTGCTGGGCGAGCTGGTGGTACTCGGGGCTCACGGCGAGCACGACGGCCAGCTCGATGTCGCGACCGTCGAGGAGCCGCTCGGCCCAGTGGGCGAGTCCACCGGGGTCCGGCGTCCGGTCGAGGAGGGCGTCGTAGAGCCCGACGACGCGGGTCTGGCGGGACTCGGCCGACGCGTAGAACGTCGACGCGATCGTGGACAGGTCCACCCCGTCGTCAGCCTTGCCGGCCCAGTGGGCGAGGCCATCGGCATCGGGCTCGCGCTGCACGATCTCCAGGTAGAGGTCGCGGACCCAGGCCTCGCTGTCGCCGGAGGCGGCGAAGTACTCGGCGCTGCCGTAGAAGTGTGAGGCGACCTCGGCGGGCGTCATGCCGTCGGCGATGGCGTCGATCCAGTGGCGCAGGCCATCGGCGTCGGGCTGGCGCTCGAGGGTGGACTCGTAGAAGCCCGTCACCAGCGCGGAGACCCACTCGTCGGAGCTGGCGTAGGCGTCGACGACCGAGGCGCGGGACTCGCCGCGGGCCATGGCGCCGGCGTGGCGGGCGACCTCGTCGTCGGTGGCCGGCCGGTCGAGGAAGTCCACCGAGAGGGCGCGGACGAAGCGCTCGTGCTCGGGGGAGGTGACGTACTGCGGGGAGGCCTCGCCCTGCTCGGCCGCCTGCAGGGAGCGGTAGGGGTTGATCGTCGACCCGTCGGGCTTGTGGATCTCGAAGTGCAGGTGCGAGCCGCTGTGCTCGGCGTTGCCGGAGTCGCCGGCGTAGGCGACGAGCTCGCCGGCCTCCACGGTGGCGCCGCGCTCGATGCCGGGGGCGAAGATCCACTCTTCGGGGTTGGCGCCGTCGTCGGTGCCGGGGGAGTCGTTGTTGATGTGGATGTACCAGTACTCCCAGCCCTCGGCGTCCACCAGCATCAGGTAGTTGCCCTGGGAGCCGTCGGGCGTGGCGGTGTCCTTCAGCCAGGTGACGGTGGCGTCGGTGGCCGCGACCAGCGGCGTCAGCTTCGGGGTCATGATGTCGGTGCCGGCGTGGGCGCGGGAGCAGCCCGAGCGGCACGCGCCGTAGGTGTCGGTGTAGCGGTAGTCGCCGTCGACGGGGAACACGATGTCCCGGACCGCGGTCTCGGCATCGGGCGCTGACGAGGCGGAGGCCGGGGTCGAGGCCAGGCCGGTGACGGCGAGGAGGGCGAGGATCGCGACGGCGGCGCGACGGAAAGCGGTGGACACGAGCGTCTCCCGGGCAGGGTGCGGGCGCCGGCGGTGCCGGGCGCATGGGTGCGGCTGCTCCGGGGAGTGTGACACATCATGACGAACGCGTTGCGAATCCATCGCGAATCCGTGTCGGCGATCCGCCCGTCCGGCAGCGGCGCAGGGGACCTACGATGCCGCCGTGCTCCTGACCTCGACGACGACGGACCCGGCGGCCTTCGCCGCCGCCACCGGCTGGGCCGTGAAGCCCGAGGGGGCGTGCCGAGCGGACATGTGCGTGCCCCTGCCCGACGACGTCCACGTCGACGGCGGCCTCGACGTCACCGTGCTGGCCGACCGCCTGGGCATGCCGGTGCTGCGCGACGACGACCACGGCCTGGTGGCGCTCGGACCCGCCACCGTCGTCGGACGGGCCCTCGAGACCGCCGAGGCGCCCGAGCTCGAGCTGCCTGACGCCGACGGCAACCCGTTCCGCCTGTCCTCGCTGCACGGCAAGAAGGTGCTGCTGGTCGCCTGGGCGTCGTGGTGAGGCTGCCGCGATGACCTGCCCGTGTGGCAGGCACTGCGCACCGAGCTGGCGCCCCCGGGCGTCGAGGTCGTCACCGTGGCGCTGGACACCGGCGGGATAGACGCCGCCGGTCCCTTCATCGCCGCGGCCTCACCCGAGCACCCGTCGCTGATCGACGAGGCCCACGTCTCGGCCGAGCGCTTCGGCTTCGTCAACGTGCCCAACGCCGTGTGGATCGACGAGGCCGGCATGGTCGTGCGCCCGTCGCACCCCGCGCACGTGAAGGTGTCCAACCTCCGCCAGATCGAGGTCACGCCTGACATGGGCTACCTCGGCGAGATGCTCACCGAGCTGCAGAAGTTCAACGTCGACGCCGCCACCTACCTGGAGGCGATGCGCGACTGGGTCGAGCACGGTGCCGACAGCCGGTGGGCCCTGTCGCCCGACCAGGTGGTGGAGGCATCCCGCCCCCGCCCCCGGGAGCACGCCGAGGCGGCCGCCGCGTTCGAGCTCGGCCAGCACCTGCATCGGGCCGGGCACCCCGACGACGCGGTGGCCTGGTTCAAGCGGGCCCACGAGCTGCACCCGGAGAACTGGACCTACAAGCGCCAGGCGTGGACCTTCGTGACCACGCCCGAGGGTCAGCCGAGCGACCTGATCCAGGCCGACAACGACGTGTACGGCACGTCCTGGCTGGACGAGGTGCGCCGCCTCGGCCCCGAGACGTACTACGAGCCCTTCGGTTCCTGAAGAGACGCCGCCTGGTCGGGGAAGACCCGGGCCACCTTGTCGCTGAGGTACTCGCCGTAGGTGCCGTCCCAGTCGAACACGGACCGACCGTCCCAGCGCGGCGGCGGTGCTGCGCCGGTGTCGCCGAACCCGGGGACGGGCACGATGCGCGCGTCCCACGACGGATCGAGGAAGAAGGGGAACGACAGGCGTCCTCGTGGCGGTCGGCGCACCCGGTGCGGGGTCGAGCGGTAGACCCCGCCCGTCACCCGCTCGAGCATGTCGCCGAGGTTGCAGACGAAGGAGTCCGGGACGGGTGGCGCCTCGATCCAGCCGCTCGGCGTGCGCACCTCGAGGCCGCCGACGTCGTCCTGGGCGAGGAGGGTGAGCAGCCCGTAGTCGGTGTGCTCCTGGACCCCCCAGGTCGCCTCCGGCACCGCTCCGGCCGGGGGGTAGTGGAAGATGCGGAACAGGATCGTGGGATCGGCCGTGAGGTGGCGGCGGAACCAGTCCCGCTCCAGCCCGAGGCCGAGGGCGACGAGCTCGAGCACCTCCTGGCCGAGCTCGGTGAGGCGGTCGAGCAGCTCGAGCACGAGCGGGGCCAGCTCGTCGGGTTCGTCGGGGAACAGGTTGGGGCCGTGCAGCGGCGTGCCGGCGCGGGCGCGGGGGTGGTCGGGGCCGTCCTCCCTGCCGAAGTAGATGCCCTCCTTGCCGTCGGGCACGCCTCCGGTGAGCTCGCCGCCGGGCGGGAACCAGCCCCGCCACGCCGCGCCGGCGCGCGCCATGGCGATGGCGGCCTTCTCGGCGGCGGGGCGGGCGAAGAAGTCGCGGGCGGCCCGGTCGAGGGCCGTCAGCAGCCCGGGGTCGATGCCGTGGCCGGTGACGACGAAGAACCCGTGCTCGCGGCAGGCGGCATCGATGGCGGCAGCGGCCTCCGTGGCGTCGCCGCCGGCGAGGGCGCCGCCGCAGTCGATGACGGGGATGCCGGGCATCGCCCGAGTCTTCCCGATCGGGGCCGGTTGGGGTCGTGTCGGCGCCGGTCCTACCCTCGCCCGGTGGAGTCGAGTCCGGGCACCGGCGAGCTGCGCGCCATCGAGGCCGAGGTGCGGTCCCACCCGCACGGGCGCGTGCCCCGCGAGCTGCGCCGGCGCCAGCTCCTGGCCGTGGCGGAGGAGCTCTTCGTGGCGCAGGGCTACGCCGCCACCTCGATGGACGACGTCGCCGCCGGCGCCGGCGTGACCAAGCCGATCGTCTACGAGCTGGTCGGCTCCAAGCACGAGGTCTTCGAGGCGTGCATGGCCCGGGCCGCCGATGCCCTCGCCGCCCGGGTCGCGCAGGCCGTGCTCGATGCCGGCGACGGCGACGCCACCCGGCTTCGGGCCGGCGCGCTCGCCTGGTTCGAGTTCATCGGCGAGCGGCGTGCGCTGTGGGACGCGCTGCTGGCATCCGACGATGCCCCCGCCTCGGCGGCCATCGAGGCGATCCGTGCCCGCCAGGACGGCTTCGTCGCCGCCCAGCTCGCGGCCACCGCGCAGGCCGGCGGTGCGACGGTGGAGCCCGAGCTGGTCGAGGCCGTGGCCACCGCGATGAACGGTGCGTTCGAGGCCCTCGGTCGGTGGTGGAGCCGGCACCCCGATCGCCCCGCTGCCGAGCTCGCCGACCTGTACACCGCCCTGGTGCTGCCCGGCCTGGAGGGGCTGCTCGGTTGGTCCCCGTAGCCCGGCAGCGGGCAACGCGTGTTACCAGGACCGCCGGTGATGGTAGGAAGAACCACCTATGAAGCTCTCCATGACCCTCAACTACTCGGGTGACCCGGTGCAGGCCGCCGCCACCGCCGCCGACTACGAGAAGGCCGGCGTCGACATGATCTGGGTGGCCGAGCTGTACAGCTTCGACGCCGTCAGCATCCTGGGCTACCTCGCCGCCAAGACCGAGACCATGGAGCTGGCGTCGGGAATCTTCCCGATCTACTCCCGCACCCCGGCGCTCACCGCCTCCACTGCCGCCGGCCTCGACGCCGTGTCCCAGGGCCGCTTCGTGCTCGGCCTCGGCGCCTCCGGCCCCCAGGTCATCGAGGGCTGGCACGGGGTCAAGTACGACAAGCCCCTCACCCGCACCCGCGAGCTCATCGACATCTGCCGCATCGTCTGGCGGCGCGAGCGCCTCGAGTACCAGGGCGAGGCCTACACGCTGCCGCTCCCGGCCGACCAGGGCTCCGGCCTCGGCAAGCCGCTCAAGCTGATCAACCGCCCCGTGCGCGAGAACATCCCGATCTGGGTGGCCAGCCTCGGGCACAAGAACGTGTCGATGACCGCCGAGCTCGCCGACGGCTGGCTGCCGGTGTTCTTCCACCCCGACAAGGCCCGCGACGTGTGGGGCGACGACCTCGACGACGGGTTCGCCAAGCGCAGCAGCGACCTCGGCCCGCTCCAGATCGCCGCCGGGGGCACCGTGGCCATCACCGATGACAAGTCCGTGGCCGACGGCATCCGCGACTTCGCCCGCCCGATGACCGCGCTCTACGTCGGCGGCATGGGCGCCAAGGGCAAGAACTTCTACAACAACATCTTCAAGCGCTACGGCTACGAGGAGGAGGCGGAGAAGATCCAGGACCTCTACCTCGACGGCAAGAAGGACGAGGCCGCCGCGCTGGTGCCCGACGACTTCCTCGACGCCACCGCCATGGTCGGCGACGAGGGCTGGGTCAAGGAGCGCATCCAGGCCTACAAGGCCGCCGGCGTCACCCACCTGCAGATCACCCCGGTCGGGGACAAGCCCCTGGAGATCATCGAGAAGGTGAAGGCCTGGGCCGAGTAGCCCGCCGGGCTGCCATCTCGGCGGCCAGCTCGTCGGCATCCCACTCGCTGCCGGCCACCCACCCCGACACCGATGTCACGCCGAGCACCGCCAGGCGCGGGAGCTCGGCGGCGTCGTCCACCTGCGCGATGCAGGGCACGCCGAGGGTGGTGGCCAGGCGGGTGGCCAGGGTGATCGCCTTCGGGTTGTCCGCCACGTCCTGCACCAGCGACGGGTCGAGCTCGACGGCGGCGAGGGGCAGTGAGGCGAGCAGGCCGAGGGGGAGTCCCCGGCGCCCGTGCCCGCTGAGCACGAGCCGGAGCCCGTCCCGGCCGAGCACGTCGATGACCTCCTGGCCCATGGTCGTGATGTCCAGGACGCTGTGCGCGTCGACCCGTAGGAGGATCTCGGCGTCAGGGGCGAGGTCCCGCAGGGCGCGGAGGCGGCCGACGACGTCTTCGTCGCGGAGCTGGGACGTGGCCAGGGTGATGTGGATCGGGACATCGGGGTGCGCGCCAGCCGCCGCCCGGAGGGCGTGCCGGGTCGCTGCCCACCAGATGAGGTCGGCGTAGCCGGTGACGAGAGCCTCCTCGGCGAAGCTCCGGGCCGGCAGGCGGCCGAGCTCCGGGTGCTCCCAGCGGGCCAGCACCTGGAGGGCGCACAGCTCCTGCGTGCTGATGTCGACCACCGGCTCGAACGCGGCGACGACCTGGCCCTCGGCGAGGGCGCGGGCGAGCTGGTCGCCCATGTCCTCGGCGTGACCGAGGATGCCGGGTCGGTCGCCGCCCGCGACCCGGACGCAGTTCCCGCCGCTGCGCTTGGCCCGGTACATGCCCCGGTCGGCGGCGGCGAGCAGCGCGTCGGGTTCGACGGTCGCGCCCGGCTGGGACAGGGTCAGCCCGATGCTGGCGGTGACGCGGATCCGGTGGTCGCCGACCATGTAGTCGAGCATCCCGATCTGGTCCCGGATGCGCTCGGCGACGGCCATGGCCGCCGACCGCTCCTCGGGCGGGTGCACGATCACGACGAACTCGTCCCCGCCCAGCCGGGCCACGGTGTCGGCGGGCCGCACCGCGGACTGGATCCGGGCCGTCACCTGCTGGAGGAGGCGGTCGCCCACCGCGTGGCCGTACTCGTCGTTGACCGCCTTGAACCCGTCGAGGTCGAGGGTCAGGACGGCCACCGGTGAGCCGAGCCGGGTGGCGATGGACACGGCGACGTCGAGGCGGTCGAGGAGGAGCATCCGGTTGGCGAGACCGGTGAGCGGATCGTGCGATGCCTGGTGCGACAGCTCTGCCTCCCGCTCGTGCTGGGAGGTGACGTCCACGGCCAGGGCGCCGATCCAGCGGACCTCGCCGTCGGCCCCGACATCACCGGTGAGCACCACGTCGACGACGCCCTCGGACCCGTCGGCGCGCCGCACCGGGAGCTCGCCGGTCCAGACCCCGTCACGCACCAGCGCAGGTCGGATGCTGGCGTAGTAGCGGTCGAACACGGCCTCGGTGAAGAGGTCCGCGGTGGTCAGGTGCTGGCCGGGCTGCGCACCGACGAAGCGCCTTCCGGCCGCGTTCAGCCACAGCACCTCGCCCGTCCCGTCGGTCAGGCCGACCAGGTGCGGCATCCGCCGCACGAGCTCCAGGACGCGCGTCGCCAGGTGCAGGTCGAGCTCGACGGCGTCCGGTGGTGGTGTGGGCAAAGGGTGCGTTGGGCAGGGAGGCCAATGGTCGGTGTGTGGCCGGTGCTCTACCCAGGGTGACGCCTGCTCGGACCTCCCGGCTACGGTCGATTCCGCCCGGACGGGAGGGGACGGCAGTGGACGAAGGTACGAGCAGCCCAACGGGGCCGACCGGCGCGCCGGCCGGTCCCTACGATCGCCTCGGCGTGCTGGCCCGCCAGCAGGTCGAGGTCGCCGACGGGTTCCGCCACGTAGAGCTGTTCACCATGCAGGGCCTGCTCACCGTGCTCTGGCACGGCCCGGTCGAGGCCGACCGGGCCGTGATCATGCTCGGCGGCGCCATGGGCGGCCTGCTCGGCCCCGCCGACGGCCTCTACCACGACGTCGGCGTCGCCCTCGCCGAGCAGGGGATCGCCACCTTCCGCGTCTCCTACCGCACGCCCAACGACTTCGGTCGCTGCGTGCACGACGCCCTCGCCGTCGCCGACGTCGCCGCCCGCCAGGGTGCCCGCCGCTTCGTCACGGTGGGCCACTCCTTCGGCGGGGCCGTCGCCGTGCAGCTCGGCATGGCCCTCGGCGACCACGCCGGCGGGGTCGTCACCCTGGCGACGCAGTCCGCCGGGTGCGAGGACGCCGAGGGGCTCGCCGACACCCCGATGCTGCTGGTGCACGGCGACCGGGACGAGATCCTGCCGGCCTTCGCCAGCGAGGTCGTGCACGCGCTCGCCGGCGGCCACGGCGAGCTGGTGATCCTCCCCGGCGCCGGCCACCTCCTGGCCGAAGCCGGCGACGAGCTCCGCGCCAGGCTCACCGACTGGATCCCCACCCACCTCGCCTGAGACTGGGGACGGGACCCGCTCCAGTGCGGGCCGTCCGGAGGAAACTGGCAGCAGCCACGGAACACGAAGCCCGTGTGTTCCGTGTCCGCTGCCAGTTCCTAGAGCACTCGCCGGAGGGACGGTCCGATCAGGACGGTCGCCAGCGCGGTGACGGCGGCGGCGAACAGGAACGGCGCCTGCACGCCGATGCCGTCGCTGATCGCGCCGCCGAGGAGCGCCCCGACCGTGGCCGCGGTCCACAGCAGCGAGCGGATGGTGCCCTGGGCCCGGCCGAGGAGCCGGCCGGGGACGCTGCGCTGGCGGGCGGCGATCACGATGATGCGGCCGGTGACCACGGCGGCGAAGGACAGGGCGAAGCCCACCGTGACCACGGGCAGGGAGGGCACGGCCATCAGCAGGAAGGCCACGACGGTGAGGGCGAGCGAGGCGAGCAGGACGTGGAAGGGCTGTCGGCGCTTGACCAGGCGCTTGACGCTGCGGGCGCCGGCCAGGCCGCCGAGGGAGCCGATGCTGAGGAAGATGCCGTAGCCGGTGGGGCTCAGGTCGAGGCGCTCGGTCAGGTAGATGACGATCGGGGCGATCGCCGCGATGCTCCCGAGCTGCAGCAGCACGATGAGGGCGCCGGTGCTCCGCAGCACCGGGTTGGTCCAGGACGTCCTCGCCCCCTCCCGCAGGTCGGCCCACCAGGTGCTCGCCGGCGGGTCGTGGGTGTGGGACTCGTCCACGTCGACGGTGCGCACGAGCGCGCCGGCGGCGAGGAACGACGCGGCGTCGACGACGAAGGGCAACGAGCTCGACAGCGCGGTGAGCGTGCCGCCGATCGACGGGCCGACGAGGTCGTTGGCCACCAGCTCGGCGGTCTCGAGCTCGCCGTTGGCCTCCTCGAGGCGGTCGTCGTCGACCAGGTCGGGGAGCAGGGCCGGGCTGGCGGAGTCGGCGACGGCTTCACCGCACCCGAGCAGGAAGGCGGCACCGACGAGCACGCCGACCGTCGTGGCGTCCAGCAGGATCACCGCTGCGAGCCCGGCCATGACCACGAAGCGGAAGAGGTGCGCGGAGACGATGAGCGGCACCCGTCGCCGGCGGTCCGCCATCGTGCCCGCGGGCAGGCCGAGCACGGCGAAGGGCAGCGTGCCGGCGGCGGCGACCACCGCGACGGTCGTGGCCGAGCCGTCGAGCCCGGCGGCGATCAGGGGCAGGGCGGCGTTGCGCACGCCGTCGCCGAAGTTCGACGCCCACGCCGCTGCCCGCAACCGCTGGAAGGGCGCGGGGAGCTTCGGATCGATCCGCAGGTGGGCTCCCATTCTCGGATGATCTTCCCACAGGAGACGTGGTGATCCGGACACGCTGCGAGGCCGGTTTGCGGACCACCGGGGTCGCGGGAGAAACTCGGGATCGCCCGCGATTCCCCCTCGGAGGACCTCATGACCACCGTGACCATCGCCGGCCAAGAGCTGCACGTGGTCGACCGTGGCAACGGTGACCCGGTCGTGTTCCTCCACGCCTTCCCGTTCAACGCGGCGATGTGGGAGTACCAGTACGCGGCGCTCGAGGCCGACCACCGAGTCATCGGCATCGACCTGCCCGGCTTCGGCAGCAGCCCGGCACCGACCGACCCCAAGGCCACCACCATGGACCGGTGGGCCGATCTGGTTGCCGGCGTGCTCGACGAGCTCGGCCTGGAGCAGCCACCGATCGTCGCGGCATCGATGGGCGGCTACCTCGTGTTCGCCCTCGTCCGGCGCCACCTCGACAAGCTCGGCCCGCTGGTGCTCGTGGCGACCCGTCCCAAGTCCGACGACGTCGACACCTGGGAGAAGCGCACGGCCCAGCAGCAGGCCCTCGAGGGCGGCGAGGACCTCGCCACCCTGGCCAAGGGCATGGTGGACAACCTCCTGTCGCAGGGCTCCCTCGAGCGGTCCGAGCTGGTCGAGTACGTGCTGGCGCTGATGCAGCACAACCTGCCCGAGGGCTGGATCGCCGCGCTCGAGGCGATGAAGAACCGCCCCGACGCGATGGGTGCGCTGCGCGGCATGCCCCGCAAGACCCTGGTGATCGCCGGTGAGCTCGACCGCATCACCCCGCTGGCCGAGTCCACCCTCATCACCCGCCTCGTCGCCGACGGCGAGCTGACCGTCATCAAGGACAGCTCGCACCTGCCGAACCTCGAGAACCCGGTGGAGTTCAACGAGGTGCTGAAGCGCTTCCTCGACTCCCTCGCCGCCGGCGAGCCCGAGGCTGAGGGCGACTCGGATGCCGGCGAGGCCGAGCCCACCGAGGCGACCGAAGCCGAGTAGCTACAGCTCGCCCCGCATCGCCCGGTAGCGGCGGAGCAGGGCGGTGGTGCTGGAGTCGTGGTCGCCGTCGGTCCCGTCGGCGATCTCCGACGCGATCGTGGTGGCCAGCTGCTTGCCGAGCTCCACGCCCCACTGGTCGAAGCTGTTGATGCCCCACAGGAAGCCCTGCGCCGCGACCTTGTGCTCGTAGAGCGCGACCAGCTGGCCGAGCACCGACGGCGTCAGCCGAGGCGCGAGGATCGTGGTCGAGGGCACGTTGCCGGGGAACGTGCGGTGGGGCACGAGCGACGGGGCCACGCCGCTGGCTTCCACCTCCTCGGCGGTGCGGCCGAAGGCGAGGGCCTCGGCCTGGGCGAGCATGTTCGCCGTGAGCAGGTCGTGGTGCTCCGACACCAGCGACTGGTCGGTCGGCTCCGCGAAGCCGATGAGGTCGCAGGGCACCATCGACGTGCCCTGGTGGAGCAGCTGGTAGAAGGCGTGCTGGCCGTTGGTGCCGGGCTCGCCCCAGACGATGGAGCCGGTGTGGTGGTCGACCGGCTGGCCGTCGACGGTGACGCGCTTGCCGTTGGACTCCATCTCCAGCTGCTGCAGGTAGGCGGGGAAGCGGGCGAGCACGTCGCTGTACGGCAGCACCGCCTGGGTGGAGGCACCGAGGAAGTTGCGGTACCAGAGGTTGAGCAGCGCCATGAGCACCGAGGCGTTCTCGGCGAGCGGTGCTTCACGGACGTGGTCGTCGATGCGGCGGAAGCCCTCGAGCAGCTCGCCGAAGGCGGTCGGGCCGATGCCGATCATCAGCGACAGCCCGATGGCCGAGTCGAGCGAGTAGCGGCCCCCGACCCAGTCCCAGAACCCGAACATGTTCTCGGTGTCGATGCCGAACGCCGAGACCGCCTCGGCGTTGGTGGACAGCGCGACGAAGTGGCGCTCCACCTGCGTCTCTGACCCGAGGCGCTCGTGGAGCCAGGCCTTGGCGTGGCGGGCGTTGGTGAGGGTCTCCAGGGTCGTGAACGACTTCGAGGCGACGATGAACAGCGTCGTCTCCGGGTCGACGTGGCGCAGCGCCCAGACCAGGTCGTCGCCGTCGACGTTGGAGACGAAGCGGAGGTCGAGGTCGTCGCGCACCCAGTTGCGCAGGGCCGTGGCAGCCATGGCCGGCCCGAGGTCGGAGCCGCCGATCCCGATGTTCACGACGTGGCGGATCGGCCGGCCGGTGGAACCGGTCCACTCGCCGGAGCGGACGCGGGAGGCGAAGGCGGAGAGGCGGTCGAGCACCTCGTGCACCTGGGTCACCACGTCGACGCCGTCGACCTCGAGGCGGTCGTCGCGACGCCGGCGCAGGGCGGTGTGCAGCGCCGGGCGGTCCTCGGTGGTGTTGACGTGCTCGCCGGTGAAGAGCGCGTGGAGGCGGCCGGCGACGTCGCGCTCCTCGGCGAGGCGGACGAGCAGCTCGAGGGTCTCGGTGGTGGCCCGGTGCTTGGCGAAGTCGACGTGGAGGTCGCCGGCCTGGACCACCATGCGCTCCCCGCGGTCGGGGTCGTCGGCGAAGATCTCCCGCAGGTGCAGCTCGGCCATCCGGGGCTGGTGGGAGGCGAGCGCCTGCCAGGCCGAGGTGCTGGTGAGCGGGCTGCGCGTCGGGGTGTCGGCCATGGCCCGGAGCCTACGGCTGGGGCAGGCCGGCCCCGTCCGCAGCATGGGAGCTGTCCCGGGTGGCACCCATCCAGGACCGGTGCATGGCGGCGTAGGTGCCGCCGAGCGCCAGGAGCTCGTGATGGTGCCCCCGTTCGACGAGGCGGCCCTGGTCGAACACCAGCACGAGGTCGGCGAGCTCGGCGGTGGAGAGGCGGTGGGCGATGCTGACCACCGTGCGACCGTCCGCCAGGCGGGCGAGCGCGCCGGCGAGGGCCTGCTCGGTCTCGGGGTCGATCGCGCTGGTGGCCTCGTCGAGGACGAGCAGGCCCGGCTCGGCCAGCTGGGCTCGCGCCAGCGCGACGAGCTGGCGCTCGCCGACGGAGAGGTTGCCGCCGCGCTCACCGACCTCGGTGTGGATGCCGTCGGGCAGGCTCCGCACCCACGCCCCGAGGCCGAGCGAGTCGAAGGCGTCGATCACGTCGTCGTCGGTGGCGGCCTGGACCTGCCCGTCGCCGCCCATTCGCACGTTGGCGGCCAGGGTGTCGTCGAAGAGGAAGCCGTCCTGGGGAACCATCCGGATGTGGCGCCGGCGGGCGGCACCGCCGACGGTGGTCAGGTCCACGCCGCCGATCCGGATCACGCCCTCGTCGGGGTCGGCGAGGCGGCACAGGAGCTTGGCGAGGGTCGACTTGCCGGACCCCGTCTCCCCGACGACGGCGACGTTGGTGCCCGCCGGGATCTGGACGTCGACGTGGTGGAGCACCCGGGGGCCCTCCCGGTAGGCGAACGAGACGCCGCGGATCTCGATGCCCAGGGGGCCGTCGGGCAGCTCGGCGCCGGGCTCGGGGTCGTCGACGTCGACCGGCATGTCCAGCACGCCGAGGATCTTGCGCCAGCCGGCGATGGCGGTCTGGGTCTGGTCGAACACCTCGGACAGCTCCGACACGGGCATGAGCAGGAGGTTGACGAGGAAGAGGAACGCGACCAGCTCGCCGGAGGTGATGCCGAGCGCGTCGCCCTCGAGGGAGCCGGCGACGGCGACGCCGGCCATGGCGACCGAGCCGAAGACGTCGGCCAGCGGGAAGAGGAGGGCGAAGAACAGGCCGGCTCGCAGGTGGGCGCGGTACTGGCCGGCCATGGCGGTGCGCAGCCGGCGGCGGGTGCGGTCCTCGAGCCCGTAGGCCCGGACCACCGCCGACCCGGTGACGGCCTCGGACACCTCGGACATCGTCGAGCCCACGGTGTCGCGGACCTCGTCGTAGGCCGCCAGCTGGCGGCGCTGGAGCGCACGCATCAGCGGCAGCAGCGGGAGGAAGGCGATCAGCACGAGCACGGTCAGCTGCCACGAGTACACGAGCATGACCAGCAGGGTCCCGAAGATCACCGAGCTGTTGACGATCCAGGCGATCGCGCCCCACTGGGTGAACTGGGCCAGCGTCTCCACGTCGGAGGTGACCCGGGCCACGAGCTCGCCGCGGCGGGACTCGGTGTGGTCGGCGATGGCGAGGCGGTGGATGTGGTCGAAGGTGCGCACGCGCAGTGCGTAGAGCGCGTCCTCGGCGGTGCGGATGAGCCGGAGGTAGGTGGCCCGGGCGAGGGCGAACAGGCCGAGGATGGCGACCAGGGCCACGATGCAGGCCGGGTAGACGAAGCCGGGCTGGAACCCGTCGTCGCCCAGCACGCCCCGGTCGAGGATCTGCTGGATGAGGACGGGCACGGCGAGGCGACCGGCGCCGCTCGAGATGGCCATGCCGACGGTGAACGCGATGCCGACCTTGAGCTCCGGGGTGGCAGCGATGCCGCGGCGCAGGACCGCGATGGCGCCGTCGGTGTCGGTCTCGCTCACGGTTGGGCTCCCGGGAGGTCGTCGACCACGGCGTCGCCGGCCTGCTCGTACGCGCGCACGAGGGCGGCGTACTGCGGATCGCGGGCGAGCAGCTCGTCGTGGGTGCCGTCACCGACGAGGCGCCCACCGTCGAGGAACAGCACGCGGTCGGCGAGGCGGATGGTGGCCACCCGGTGGGCCACGACCAACGTCGTGGTGTCGAGGTCCTCGCGCAGCCCGTCGAGGATGCGCTGCTCGATGACCGGGTCGATGGCCGACGTGGCGTCGTCGAGGAGCAGCAGCCGTGGGTGCCGCAGCAGGGCGCGTGCGAGGGCGAGCCGCTGGCGCTGCCCGCCCGAGAGCGTGACGCCCCGCTCGCCCACGATCGTGTCGCGCCCGTGGGCGAGGTCGTCCACGTAGCCGGCCTGGGCGATGTCGATGGCCCACTGCAGCCGATCCTCGTCGACGGCCTCGCCCAGGGTGAGGTTCTCGAGGATCGTGTCGGCGAACAGGAACGTCTCCTGGAACACGAGCGCGACCGCGCTGCGCAGGTCCATCGGGTCGGCCAGGCGGAGCGGGACGTCGCCGAGGGCGATCTCCCCCGTGCTCGGCCGGGCGAGGCCGGCGAGGAGGTTGCACAGGGTGGACTTGCCGCTGCCGGTGGCCCCGACGATGGCGACGACGCCGCTCGGCTCGATGTCGAAGCTGATGGCGTCGAGGACCTGCTCGTCGCCGTAGCCGAACGACAGGTCCCGCACGGACAGCGGCAGCGGCCCCTCGGGGAGGTGGCGGCGTCCGTCGGGTCCCGGCACCAGCGGGGCGCCGGTGACCCGGTGGTCGATGTCGAGGACGTCGACGATGCGCTCGCGGCTCACGACCGAGCGCGGGAGCTCCTCGAGCAGGAACCCGATGACCCGCATCGGGAAGGCGAGGATGGCGAACAGCACCATCGCCTGGACCAGGTCACCGGTGGTGATGACGTCCTCGGAGACCCGCCAGGCGCCCACGGCGAGGAGGGCGACCGTGCCGAGGTTGGGGAGCGCCTCGATGGCCGGTTCGAAGGCCGCCCGCAGGCGGCCGATGACGAGGCGTTCGCGCCGGAGGTCCCCGGCGGCCGCCCGCATCCGGGTCGACTCCCGGGCCTCGAGCCCGAGGAGCTTCACCACGAGCGCGCCCTCGAAGCTCTCGTGGGCCACCGAGGACACGTCGCCGACGTGGGCCTGGGCGCGCGCCGACGGGCCCACGACCCGCGTCGTGTAGAGGCGGTTCATCACGATCAGCGACGGGAACAGGCCGAGCCCGATCGCGAGCAGCAACGGGTCGAGCAGGGCGAGGTTGATCGTGCCGAACACGAGCATCACGACGGCGCCGATCGACATCGGCAGGGGCTGCATGGCGAACGCGGAGCGTTCGGCGTCGTTGTCGGCGTGCGCCAGCAGCTTGCCCGTGGGCTGGCCGAAGAAGAAGGGGAGGGGCTGCTCGACGTAGTGGTCGCCGAGGCGGTTGAACCACTGCATCTGCATCCGCCGGGCGGTCATGATGCCGAAGTACCGGCGGGCGACGACGCCGGCGGAGCGGATCACGGCCATGCCGACGATCACGCCGCCCCCGACGAGCGCCGCCCCGACCTCGGGTCGACCCTCGACGGCCGGCAGGATCAGGTCGTCGGTGACCCGACCGAGGATGACCGCGCCGGCGACCGACGCGGCGGCGAACACGACGGCGCCGGCGATGGCGCCCGCGGCCGGCCAGGGGTTGGTGCGCAGGATCTCCGCGAGCAGCGAGACGCCGCGCCGCATGACGCCCGGCGTGGCTCCGTGTTGCATGGCGGTGGTCTCCGCCTCGTCCTCCACCGTGGGCACGAGAGCACGCTACGGCGTGCTCACGCCCGATCCCGCACCCGATCCATCCCTGCTGGGAGGACTTCCGCGAGGCCTGGATCCTGCTGTCCGGCGGACTTCGTGACGTACATCAGCCGATCCGCTTCGCGCACCAGCCGCTTGGCCTCGAGCGCCGATCCCGCGGTGGAACCGAGGCTGCAACCGACGTCGAGCAGACCAGCGTCGGTGGTGAAGGGGGCCCGCAGCGCGCCGGCGATCCGGTCGACGATGACGTCGGCGTCGGCGAGCGCTTCGAGGCGGCGCAGCACGAGCACGAACTCGTCACCGCCCAGGCGGATGGCCACGTCGTCGGGGCGGCACACCGCGTGGATGCGCTCGGCGATCTGGCGCAGGACCTGATCGCCCACGGCGTGTCCGTGGACGTCGTTCACCGCCTTGAACCGGTCGATGTCGAGCAGGACCACACCGACCTGCTCCTCGGGATCGACGAGGTCCTCCACGGTCCACTCGAGCAGGCGCCGGTTGCCGACGCCGGTGAGGGGGTCGACGGCGGCCTGGCGCCGGAGGCCGACGACGGTGCGCGTCTCGGCGGTGACGTCGCGGAGCTGGGTCACCACCCAGCGACCGTCGGGCGTGTCGACGGGGAAGGCGCTCACGGCGAGCCAGCGCTCGTCTCCACCGTCGAGCCCGAGGACCCGCTCGGGCACGACCGCTCCGGTGCGGCGCGCGACCTGCGCGGGCAGATCGTCCGGGTCGACCCGGTGGCCGTCGTCGTCCAGCATCCGTTCGGGCAGCAGCTCACGGCTCCCGTCGTCGACGACCTCGCCCGAAGCCGGCTGGAGCAGCCGGTGGGCGGCGGCGTTGGCTTCGACCACCCGGCCCTCGCCGTCACCCACGACGATGCCGCGGTGGTCGCTGTGGAGCACCGCCGACAGCACGGCCTGGAGCTGGTTGCTCCGCTCCTCGGCCTGCCGGCCGGCCTGGCGGGAGCGGTGCTCGATGGCGCCGACGACGTGGCCGGCGACGGCCAACGACGTGAGCACGGCGAGCGACGCCGGGAACTCCGTCCACGGCCGGTCCCATCGCTCGGGCATCCCCAGCAGGAAGGACAGCGCGCCGGCGACCACCGTGGCGACCACGCCGCGGGCCCGCCCGAGCGCGCCGGCGGCGACGGTCACGGCGATCAGCGCGAGGAGCGGTTCCGTACCGTAGGGGTGGTCGTCCATGGCCCGGAGGCCGAGCACGACGACGAGGTCCAGCGCCCACAGCGCGAGCACGGGGCGGCGCCGGTCGATCGCGGCCGTGACCGCCACGAACGCCGCCAGCGGCAGCCAGAGGCCGACGGCGTCGCCCGCCTCGTCGAGCAGCACCGCGGTGGTGCCCCCGAGCGCGACGACGGCAGCCCGCGCCGCGTGCGTGACCCGCCAGCGCAGGTGGTCCTCGGTGCCGTCCGCCTCGTCCACGTTGCCACGCTAAGTGACGCACCGACCGCGGAGCACGAGCTGAACGGGTCCGTTCCCCAGATGGTCAGATCGGGGGGCGGTGTCATCCCTCCGGCATCGGGCGCCACAGGTCGATCGGCGTGCGATCCCGGGGGCCGGTCCACGGAAGCTCGACCTCCTCGCCGGTCCGGGCTGACTCGGAGGCGGCGCACACGATCTCCAGCAGGTCGCGGCCGAGGTGCACGTCGCTCACCGACGATGCCCGGCCCGCCCGGACCGATGCCTCGGTGTCCCGAAGCTGCTCGACGTAGCCGTAGCGATCCAGCTGCGGTGGGGCCGGGTCGTCGGGCTCGCGCTGGGGGAGCGGTGGCAGTGCGACCGGTTCCCCGTTGCGCTCGAGCGCAACGTCGGGGAGGAGCTCGAAGCGGACGGCGCCGGCGTCGGAGGCGGCCTGCAGGTCCCAGACGCCCGTCGGGCTCCGCCAGGACACCTCGACCTCGGCGACGAGGCCGGAGTCGAAGCGCAGGGAAACGTGGGCGTGGTCCTCGACCTCGACGTCCGGGCTGGCGTCGAACCGGGCCGACACGGCGATCGGTGTCGCCCGCGCAGCCCGGACGACCAGGGCGAGCGGGTGGACCCCGAGGTCGAACAGCGCGCCGCCGCCCCAGTGGCGGCGGGTGAAGTCCCCCCAGGTCGGTCGGGGCTGCAGCGCGCGGGCGGACAGGTGCCGGAGGGGGCCGAGACCCGCGACCTCGGTGAGCGCGGCGGCGGTGGCGTCGGCGAACAGGAGGTTCTCGGCGTAGGTGAGCAGCCCGCCGGCCTCCACGACCCGGACCAGCCGGTCGGCGTCGGCGAGCGTGGTGCACAGCGGCTTCTCGACGAGCACCGCGGCACCCCCCGCCATGGCCCGCAGCGCATCCGTCGCGTGCCGGGACGGAGGTGTGGCGACGACCACGATGTCGGCGCCGGCGGGCAGCTCCTCGTAGGGCACGGCGCGGCCGCCGGTCTCGGCGATCCGCCGTGCGGCCGACGCGTCGGTGCGCGAGGCGACCGCGACGACCCTGGACCCGGGCAGGGAACGGATCGCGAGGCCGTGGATCGCGCTGATCCACCCGGCGCCGGCGAGGGCCCAGTCGGTCATCGCACGGTCCCGGTCATCGGGACCGAACCTACCGAGGAGCCGGCGCGGCCGGTGATCGCCGGTCCCACAGGTGCGCCGGTACGATCGAGCGGTCGTGACCCGCGCCCTGAACTCCCTCGTGCGCATCGCCCTGCTGCTCGCGCTCGCCTCCGTGGTGGTCACGGCGGTCGGGATGGCGGTCGCCCCCCAGCTCACCGGGCTCACCGAGGCAGCCCACGGCGAGGCCAGCGACGTGGAGCTGCGTGGCCTGTCGCAGCGCTCCTACGTCTACGCCGTCGACGGCACCCTCATCGCCACCTTCCAGGAGGAGGAGAACCGGGCGCCGATCACCCTCGACGAGATCCCGGACCACGTGATCGACGCGGTGCTCGCTGTCGAGGACTCCGGCTTCTGGGACCACAAGGGTGTGAACGTCCGGGCCACCGTGCGTGCGCTGCTGTCCAACGTCGATGCCGGCGGCACCACCCAGGGCGGCTCCACCATCACCCAGCAGCTCATCAAGCAGAGCGTGCTGACCTCGGAGCAGACCTTCGACCGCAAGACCCGGGAGGTCTTCCTGGCGGTCCGGCTCGAGGAGCAGATGTCCAAGGAGGAGATCCTCGAGCGCTACCTGAACACGATCTACCTCGGGAACCACAGCTACGGCATCCAGACCGCGGCGGAGACCTACTTCAACGTGTCCGCCTCCGAGCTCGACCCGGGCCAGGCCGCCCTGCTGGCGGGGATGATCCGTGACCCGATCGACTACAACCCGTTCCGCTACCCCGAGGTCGCCGTCGAGCGCCGCCGGATCGCGCTCAGCCGGATGGTCGACGAGGGCCACATCACCGAGGACGACGCAGCCTGGTACAACGCCGTGCCGCTGCCGACCGAGCCCAGCCAGTACACGCCTCCGCCCGACGACTACTTCGTGGAGGAGGTCAAGCAGGCGCTCCTCGCCGACCCCCGCCTGGGCGAGACGGCCACCGAGCGCTTCGACGCCGTGTTCCGTGGCGGCCTGCAGATCCACACCACCCTCGACATCGGCCTGCAGTACCTGTCCGAGGTCGCCCGCAACGACACGCTCGCCCCGTTCGCGCTCGAGGGCGAACCCGCCCTGTTCATCGCCGGCCGGAACCTGGCCGGCTTCGACGCCGTCGGCACGGTGGCCTCGGCGACGGTGGACCCCGGCACCGGTGCGGTGCGGGCGCTCGTCGGCGGGCCCGGCTTCGGCGACCAGTACAAGTTCAACCTGGCCACGCAGGGCTACCGGCAGCCCGGGTCGTCCTTCAAGACCTTCGTGCTCCTCGAGCTGCTCGAGCAGGGCTACGCCCCCCAGGACACGATCTCGGGGCGAGGGCCGTGCCGGTTCAACCTGCCGACCGAGGACGAGCCCTACGAGGTCGAGAACTTCAACAACTCCCGCGGCTTCGTCGGCTCCATCCGGGCCATGACCACGGCCTCGTCCAACTGCGGCTACGTGCGGCTCGGGCAGATCGCCGGCATCGACAACGTCACCGAGCTCGCCGGCGAGATGGGCATCGTCACCCGCAACGCCGCCAACGAGATCGTGCCCCTGGACCCCTCCTTCTTCTCGACCCCCCTCGGCACCCAGGAGGTCACGCCCCTCGGCATGGCCGCCGCCTACGCCGCGATCGCCAACGATGGCCACTACCACACCCCGTACTTCGTGGAGCGGGTGCTCGACCGGGACGGCGACGTCATCTTCCAGCACAGCGACCCGGGCAAGCGGGTGGTCTCGATCGAGACCGCGCAGATCGCCGCCGACATCCTCCGGGAGAACGTCGAGAGCGGCACCGGTACTGCGGCCCGGGTCCGCGGCCACGACGTCGCCGGCAAGACCGGCACGGCCCAGGACTCCTCCAACGGCTGGTTCGTGGGCTTCAGCCGCCAGCTCTCCACCGCCGTGTGGATGGGTGCGATGGAGGGCAACGTCCCCATGAACCGGGTCGGCGGCCGCAGCGTCACCGGCGGGTCCTACCCGGCCCAGATCTTCGGACGGCTCTACAACGCCGTGCTCGCCAACATGGAGCCCGAGCCCTTCGCCGACCCGCCCGCCCGGCGGGGCACCGGCACCCTGCGCCTGGACCGCAACATCGACCTCGACGGCTACACCACGACGCCGCCCACGCGCCGACGCCGCACACCCACCCGGCCCCCGTCACGTACGCCGGCACCGACGACCACGGCCGCGCCCGCGCCGACGACCACCGCGGACACCGGTGGCGGGAGCGACGACGGCGGCGGCCCTCCCACCCCGCCACCGAGCACGGAAGACTTCGTCGAACCATGAACCCCTGGAAGCAGCTCCTCGACGTGCAGGCCCTCGACACCAGCCTGACCCAGCTCGACCACCGGGAGCGCCAGCTGCCGGCCCGGGCCGAGCTGGTCGAGGTCGAGGACCAGCTCGCCGCGCTCCGCGCCGAGGTCGCCGCCGTCGAGGGCGACAAGCACGTCCTCGACAAGGAGCAGAAGCGCATCGAGGACGAGATCGCCTCGATCGAGGACAAGATCGCCAGCGCCGATCGGCAGCTGTACAGCGGGAGCTCCGACGTCAAGGAGCTCCAGGCGCTCCAGGACGAGATCGCCGCCCTCAAGCGCCGCATCTCCGGGTTGGAGGACCAGGAGCTGGAGCTGATGGAGCAGGTGGAACCCATCGACGCCCGCCTGGCCGGGCTCGCCGAGCGCCAGGCCGAGCTCGACCAGCGAGCCGTCGCCCTCACCGCCGGCATCGCCGAGGCCGAGGCCGACATCGACCGGGAGCGCAACGAGGTCCGGGACCGGCGCGCCGAGGTGGTCGGCGACATCGATCCGGGCGCGCTGCAGGAGTACGAGACCGTGCGGGGCCGGCTCGGCGGCGTCGCCGTGGCCCGGCTGGAGCACGGATCATGCGGCGCCTGCCACATGAAGCTGTCCGCCGTGGAGCACGACCGCATCCTGCACCTGAGCCCCGAGGAACCGGTCCGCTGCGAGGACTGCGGACGCTTCCTCGTCCGCGACTGAGCCGGACCACCCGGTGCTCATCTGGTACGTGGCCACCGCGCTCGCCGGCGTGTGGGCGGTGTTCGACAGCCCGGCCCTCGACTACCGCTTCGTGATGGTCGGGGCCGTCCTCCCCGTGGGCGAGGTCGTCCTCGGGCGACCCGGCCCGCTGCACTCCCTCGTGACCGCGGTGGCGGTGCTCGCGCTGGTGATGGCGGCCACCCAGGGTCGGCGCCTGCTGCGCCGTCGCCTCCTCGGGATCCCCATCGGCCTCCTCGCCCACCTCGTCTTCAGCGGAAGCTGGGCCGACACCGACGCCTTCTGGTGGCCGCTGACCGGCATCGGCCTCTCCGATGCCCAGCCGCCCGAGCTGGCCCGCGGCGCCCTGTCGGTGCTGCTCGAGCTGGCCGGCATCGGGCTCGGCCTGTGGTGGGTCCGACGGGTCGGCCTCGACGACCGGGCGGCACGGGACGAGTTCCGCCGCACCGGCCGCCTGCCCCGGGCCGGCACCTCCCCGGTGCAGGGCACGTGCTGACGCTCGTCCGCCACGGGCGCACCGAGGCGAACCGGTCCGGCCTCCTGCTCGGCCGCATCGACGCCGAGCTCGACCCGCTCGGCCGGGCGCAGGCGGCCGCGGTCGCCCGCAGCATCGGCCCGGTCGACCGCGTCGTGTGCAGCCCGCTGGCGCGGACCCGGGCGACCGCCGAGGCGTGGGGTGGGTCCGTGGAGGTCGACGATCGGTGGATCGAGCTCGACTACGGCGACCTCGACGGCACGCCGATGCGCGACGTCGACGCCGACCTGTGGCGACGGTGGCGGAGCGACGTGGCGTTCGCCCCGCCCGGCGGTGAGAGCCTGCGGTCCCTCGGCGAGCGGGTCCGCGCCGCCTGCGAGGACCTGGCCCCGGCGGCCCGGGACGGCCACGTGGTGGTCGTCACCCACGTCTCGCCGATCAAGGCGGCCGCCGCGTGGGCCATGGGCGTCGGCGACGAGGTCTCCTGGCGGATGTTCGTGGCTCCGGCGTCGGTGACCCGCATCGCGGTGGGCGATCGGGGCCCGTCGCTGCACGGGTTCAACGACGTGGCGCACCTCACCGACGTGGCACCCGCCTGAGGCGTCGGTACGGTCGAACGGGTGCGACGACCGATCTGGGCAGCGACGGCGGCGGCGCTGCTCGTCGTGGCCGTGGCGTGCGGCGGTGACGACGACGTCGCGGTCGAGCGCACCGCCCCGGACACCACGATCGTCGATGACGAGCTCGCACCCACCACGGTGACGACCACGCCGCTGACGACCACCACCGAGCCGGTCCCCGCCGCCGCGCCCCGGCCCGACTGGCTCGGCACCCGCGTGCTGCAGCCCGGACCCGACGGCCTGGTGCCGGCCCAGCCGACCCCACCCGAGCTGGTCGACCGCCGGCTCGAGACGCCCGACCACCTCCCGCCGCCGCCCACGCAGGCGTTCCAGGCCGAGGTGTCCGAGGTCCCCGACGACGTGCTGGCCCGGTCGACGTGGCGGCCCGAGTGCCCGGTGCCGCGCGAGGAGCTGCGCTGGGTGCTCGTGACGTTCTGGGGCTTCGACGGCGAGATCCACACGGGCGAGCTGCTGCTGCGCGCCGACGCGGTCGAGGCCGTCGTGGCCGGGTTCGCCCACCTGCACGAGCGGCGGTTCCCGATCGAGGAGATGCGCATCGTCGAGCCGTGGGAGCTCGACACCCCGCCCACCGGCGACGGCAACAACACCACTGCGTTCGTCTGCCGCCCCACCCGGGGCTCCAGCAGCTGGTCCGAGCACGCCCAGGGCCGGGCCGTGGACATCAACCCGTTCCACAACCCCTACGTCAAGGGCGACCTGGTGCTCCCCGAGCTGGCCACCGCCTACGTCGATCGCACCGAGGCGCGGCCCGGCATGCTCACCGTCGACGACGTCGCCGGCTTCACCGGCGCTGGCTGGGGTTGGGGCGGCCACTGGCGCTCCCTGAAGGACCACATGCACGTCTCGGCCACCGACCGCTGAGTTCTGGCAGTGCGGGTGTCGCGCTCGATCAGGGCCGGGGGTCGACCCGCACGAACGCGGTCTTCAGGTACCAGGCCTCGGGGAACGTGACGGGGTGGTCGATCGGATGCGTCGTGCGGGCCACCTCCTCCAGGCCGTGGCCCTGGCGGCGGGCGACGTCGCGCAGCTGGCGATGGAACGTGTCGGCGTCGATGCGGCTCGAGCACGACGACTGCACGAGCAGGCCGCCCCGGCGGGTGACCGCCAGGCCGAGGGTGGTCAGGCGGGCGTAGGCCTTCAGCGCCCGACCCACCGCATCCTGGCGTGGGGCGAACGACGGCGGGTCGATCACGACGACGTCCCAGCGCCGGTCGGCGGCGGCGTGGCGCTCGAGGACCCGGAAGGCGTCGCCGACCTCGGTGGTGTGGTCGCACGCGGCCACGTTCGCCAGGTGGTGGTTGCGGGCCATGTTGGCCACCGAGGTGTCGATGGCCGGCTCGCTCAGGTCAACCGTGTGCACCGAGCGGGCGCCACCCGCCGCGGCGTGCACGCTGAAGCCGCCCGTGCAGGCGAAGACGTCGAGCACGTCCATGCCCGCGGCGAGCGAGCCGACGAGGGCGCGGTTGTCCCGCTGGTCGAGGAAGTGGCCGGTCTTCTGGCCGTGGACGACGTCGGCTCCGAAGGCCAGGCCGTGCTCGAGGAACTCGACCGGACCGTCCGGCGCGGTGCCGACGAGGACCTGGCCGTCGACGAGGCCGTGGGTGGGACCGTCGGCGACGGCGCGGGAGAGGCGAAGCACCACGCGCTCGAGCCCGTCGGCCACCAAGGGCACCAGGGTGGGAAGGTGGGGGAGCCAGGCCGCGCTGTACACCTTCACCACTGCGGTCGTCCCGTAGCGATCCACGATGAGGCCGGGCAGCCCGTCGCTCTCCCCGTTCACCCAGCGGTAGCCGGTGGTGGAGCCGTCCTCGACCAGCGGGCGCCGACGCTCCTCGGCCTGCGCGAGGCGGGATCCCCAGAACCCCTCGTCGACGGTCTCGGGATCGCCGGCATGGAGGATCCGGATGCGGAGGGGCGACGTCGGGTCCCACAGGCCGATGGCCGCGAAGCGACGGCGGTCGTCGAAGACAACGGCGAGCGCGCCGGGCGGCGCGTCGTGGCCGGCGGAGGTGATGGAGCGGTCGAACACCCACGGGTGCCCGCCGCGGATGTGGCGGAGGGCGTCAGGGGTGACGCGCACCGCCACCCGCTTGCCCTCGGGGTCGGGGACGGCGGCGAGGGGTGCTGCGTGCGTGCCGGCTTGCTCCATGTCCGCTCCCGGGTCGGTGGTCGGTCGACGGTACCTGCCCGATCGCGCTCGACCCCCCGTAGCGTGGCGACGTGGAAGCCCAGCGAGCCGTCACCACCACCTCCCGCATGCGCCGGCTCGCCGAGGAGCTGGCCGACGAGGGGGTCGGCTTCCTCGCACCGGGAGGCGTCGGCGACCCGCTGCTCGAGGAGCTCGACTACGCACTGCGGCCGCCCGTCCACGAGCAACGGGTGCCCACCTACGGCGCCATCGTGGGCCCGAGCGTGGATGCCGACGAGTGGCACATCTCGACCCAGCTGCAGGTGTCGAGGCGTCAGACCACCGGCTACCGGGACGCCCAGATCCGCCGCTTCGCCGATGGGTTCTCGGCGTGGGCCGTGCGGGTGCCCCAGGGCCTGGACGAGTTCGTCGTCTTCGACCGCTCGGCCGGGTCCGAGCGGGACCTCGTCGTGCTGGCCGAGGCCTCCGGGGCCCGCCTGGTCCAGCGCGACGAGGCGGGCATCGTCCGCGTCGTCGGACCGTTCGGCGTCGTGCGCTCGGACATGGGTGGCTGGCACCACGAGCCGCCGCTCGAGTCCTGGATCGAGGAGATCCCCGGGTGCCTGGCGGCGGGCCAGCGCACGGTGCTGGGCCACCTGCTGGACTTCGCCGTCCACGACCTCGGCGCACGCCACATCGGTGCGCTGCTCATCATGCACCCCACCGGGGACCTGTCCGCCAACCACCAGCAGCGGCTGCAGGTGCCACCGGAGCTGCGGATCCAGCGGCCCTACGACCTGGCCCCGCTCCGCCACGGCCTGGCCCAGTCCGATGGCGCCACCGTGTTCGATGCCGACGGTGTGCTGCGCCGCATGGGCATCCACCTCGTGCCGAGCCGCGACGCGGAGGAGCACGTCCGCCCGCTCGGCGGGACGAAGCACACCTCGGCGCTGCGCTACAGCTACGACGACCCCGACGCCGTGGTCATCGCGGTGAGTGACGACGGGCCCGTCACGGTCATGCGCCACGGGCTGGTCGTGGGGCGCTCGCCCGACGACGACGCCATCCACGCCTGAGGGTCGCTACCCCTGGTCGATCTCGACCTCGACCTGGCTGAGCGGGCGCACGGCCGGGCCGTCGAGCACCGCGCCGTCGCAGTCGAAGCGCGAGCCGTGGCACGGGCAGTCCCAGCTCCTCTCCGCGCTGTTCCACTTGACGGTGCAGCCCAGGTGCGTGCAGTCGACCGACACGGCGTGGACGGTGCCGTCGGCCGATCGGTAGGCCCCCACCGTGTGGCCGTCGGCCTTCACGATGCCGCCCTCGCCGGGGGCGAGGTGGTCGATGGAGCGGGAACGGAGTCGGGCGAGGCGGTCGCCGACGAAGTGCGCCCCGACCTTGAGGTTGTCCTTCGCCAGGTTGGTCAGCGTCGACGGGTCGCCGATGCGGGTGGCGTCGAAGGCCTCGAGCCACGGGTGGTCCCGGCCGTCGAGGAGCTCGGCGAGGATCTGGGCGGCGACGGTGCCGTTGGTGAGCCCCCACTTCTGGAAGCCCGTGGCCACGAAGGTGCGCGTGCTGCGGGGCGATCGTCCGATGTAGGGCATGCCGTCGGCTGGGATGAAGTCCTGGGCGGACCAGCGGTACTCGAAGGACTCGACGTCGAAGTGCGAGCGGGCCCACTCCTCGAGGGCGCCGTAGCGGGCGGGCGTCGCCTCCTCGCTGCCGGTCTCGTGGTCCTCGCCGACGACGATGATGCCGCGGCGGTCGCCGTCGGTCCACGGGCGCGTGGAGCGAGTCGGGGATCCGGCCGTCATGTGCATGCCGGTGAGGAACCCGCTGCGCAGGACGGCCGCGACGCCGTAGGCGCGCTTGGGACGAGCCTTGGCGAAGAAGCCGCCGCGATCGAGGAACGGGAGCAGGGTGGCGATCACGACGTGGTCGGCGCGCACGTCGCCGTGCTCGGTCTTGACCGTCACCCGCTCCTTGCCCTCCTCGATGCCCATCGCCCGCGTCTGCTCCACGATCTGGACGCCGCGCTCGTCGAGGGTGCGGGCCAAGGCGGCGGTGTAGCGAGCGGCGTGGAAGTGGGCCTGATCGTCGAACCGCAGCGCCTGCTGCACGCGGAAGGGCAGGTCGGTCTCGGTGGTCAGCGTCGCGGGCAGGCCGAGGCGCGCCGCGGCGTCGTGCTCGGCCTGGAGGTCCTCGACCTCGTCGGGCGCAGTGGTGTACAGGAAGGACGGGGCGGTCTCGAAGTCGCAGTCGGCGCCGACCTCGTCGGCGAGCTCGCGGATCTTCCCGATGGCCTGCTGGTTCGCGTCGGCGTAGATGCGGGCCTTGTCCTCACCCACGTCCTGGATGAGCTGGTGGTACTTGAGGCCGTGCTGGGAGCTGACCTTGCCGGTGGTGTGCCCGGTGGTCCCGGCGCCGACCCGCCCGGCTTCGATCACCGCGACCCGGGCGCCGTTGCGTTGCAGGAGCAGCGCGGTGGTGAGCCCGGTGATGCCGGCACCGACGACGGCGACATCGACGTCGAGGTCTGCGCTGAGGGAGTCGAAGGCGGGGTGGGTGGCCGTGGCCAACCAGACGGAGCGATGGTCGGACATGGACGCGCCCTACCCGCTGCGACCGCCGTTCAGCCGCCGCCGGCGCGCTGCCGGCACCGCCCGGGTCTCGACGTCGTCCCGTCGTCGCTGGAGCCACTCCGAGGTGAGGAAGGCCTCCTCGTCCTGGTCCCGCTTGCGCTGGTTGCACGCGTAGCAGGCGAACACCAGGTTGCGGAGCGAATCGGTGCCCCCCTGGCTCTTCGGGACGCGGTGGTCGACGGTGCGGTGGTCCGGACCCTCCGGCGCGAACGCGACGCCGCAGTAGAAGCACTCCCGGGCCATCGCCCGGTTGCGGGAGGCGACGCGCCAGGCCCGCCACCGGGCCCGGAACGTGGCCCGCGCCTCCTTCCACCGGCGGCGCGATCCCAGCTGGCTCATGTCGCGACGGTACGCCCCACCTGCCGCCGTACCCTCGCGGCATGTCGATCCCCGTGGACCTCGAAGCCCTGCGTGACGAGCTCGCCGCCCACGAGCGTCCCGCCTACGTGATCACGGCCGGTGACACCGGCGGGCCTCACCTCGTGGCCGTCTACCTCACCTGGGCCGACGGTGCCTTCGTCGCCGGGTGCGGCCGGCACACGGCTGCCAACCTGGCCGAGCGGACCGAGGTCAGCGTCGTCGTGCCCCCGAACGAACCCGACGGCTACTCGCTGATCTTCGATGCCACCGGCGAGGTGGTGGAGGGGGAGGAGCGCACCGTGCGCCTGACCCCGGTCAAGGCCGTGCTGCACCGCCCGGCCGCCGGGCCGGAGGACGCCGGCGGTTGTGGACACGACTGCGCGCCGTTGGGTTCCTGACGCCACGCCGGGTCCTCCCGCGGGCACCCTCCCCAGGCATGAGGCCGTCGGTGGCCGGGTAGCAAGTGGTGACGCAGCCCGCGACACGGACGGACCCCATGACCGAGCACCACCCTGCACGCCGCCGCCTGCACGCGGGAGGTGCGCGATGAGCCCGGTCGCCGTCGTCACCGGCGGCTCTGCCGGCGTCGGACGGGCCACCGTTCGCGAGTTGGCCGGCCGCGGCTACGACGTCGGTGTGCTGGCGCGAGGTCGAGCCGGCGTGGACGCGGCCGTGGCGGAGGTGGAGTCCGCCGGTCGACGGGGGCTCGCCCTGCTCGCCGACGTGGCGGACCACGACGCGGTCGAGGCCGCCGCCGCCCGGGTGGAGGAGGAGCTCGGGCCCATCGACGTGTGGATCAACAACGCGATGACGACCGTGTTCGGCCGGGTGTCGGACGTGTCACCCGAGGAGTACGAGCGGGCCACGAGGGTGACGTACCTGGGCCAGGTCTGGGGGACGATGGTGGCGCTGCGCCGGATGCGTCCTCGCAACCGGGGAGCCATCATCAGCGTCGGGTCTGCACTGGCGTACCGAGGCATCCCGCTGCAGAGCGCGTACTGCGGTGCGAAGTTCGGCGTGCGGGGGTTCCACGACTCGCTGCGCACCGAGCTCATCGACGAGGGAAGTGAGATCCGGATCTCGGAGATCCACCTCCCAGCCGTGAACACCACGCAGTTCGGGTGGTGCCGCTCCAAGCTGGCGTTCCACCCGCAGCCGGTGCCGCCGATCTACCAGCCCGAGATCGCGGCGGCGGCCATCGCCGACGCGATCGACGACGCACCTCGTCAGCGCCTCCTCGGCACCTGGAACTGGATGCTGGTGAAGCTCTCGCAGTGGATGCCCGGCGTGGGCGACCACTACCTGGCCAGCACCGGTGTCGACAGCCAGAAGACCGACATCGAGATCGCCGACGACCGACCCGACGACCTCTTCCACCCGCTCGATGCCGACGAGGACTTCGGGTCCCACGGCATCTTCGACGAGCGGGTCGGCGGCGTCCTCCAGCCGGCGTTCTTGAAGACGGTGCCGACCATGCTCGGCGACCTCGTCCGATCGGTCCGGGCCCGCATCGAGCAGGTGCGCAGCCGGCGGCGCTGAGTCATGGGGGCGGAGCGGACAGCCGACCTGTGGTGGAAGCACGCGGTCATCTACTGCCTCGACGTCGAGACGTTCGTGGACAGCGACGGGGACGGGTACGGCGACATGGACGGCCTGCTGAGCCGCATCGACTACCTCAGCAGCCTGGGTGTCTCCTGCCTGTGGCTCTTGCCCTTCTTCCCGACGCCGAACCGGGACGACGGCTACGACATCTCCGACTACGACGCCGTCGATCGGCGCCTCGGCACGCTGGGGCAGTTCGTCGAGGTCGTCCGCACGGCCAAGGACCGGGGGATGCGGGTCATCGTCGACCTCGTGCTCAACCACACCTCGGACCAGCACCCCTGGTTCCAGGCGGCGTTGGAGGATCCGTCGAGCAAGTACCGCGACTTCTACGTCTGGAGCGACGAACCGCGGGACGACCTGTTCGACATGGTCATCTTCCCCGACGAGGAGGACAGCAACTGGGAGTACCACGAGCCGACCGGCCAGTACTACCTGCACCGCTTCTACGCTCACCAACCCGACCTGAACGTGGCCAACCCCGAGGTCCGCGACACCTTCGCCGAGATCATCGGGTTCTGGCTGCAGCTCGGCGTCGACGGGTTCCGGATCGATGCCGTCCCGTACCTCATCGAGACCTCCGGCATCGCTGATCATCCCGACGTCGGGACGGATCCCTGGCACGAGGTGCTCCACGACCTGCGTCGCTTCGTCATGCGCCGGACCGGGAGCGCCGCCCTGCTCGGTGAGGTGAACCTGCCGGTGGAGGAGGCCGTCGACTACTACGGCAGCGACGGCGACGAGCTCAACCTCATCTTCGCCTTCGACGTGAACCAGGCGATGTGGCTCTCGTTGGCACGGGAGGACGCTCGCCCCATCGCCGCTGCACTCGGGCGGCTGCCCGAGGTCGCCGAGGAGGTCCACTGGGCGAACTTCGCCCGGCTCCACGACGAGGCGAACGTGGGTCGGCTCGAGCGGGCCGAGCGGGCCGAGGTCTTCGCGGCCTTCGGGCCCGACGAGCGCATGCAGATCTTCGACCGGGGTCTGCGTCGTCGCCTGGCACCGATGCTCGACGGCGACACCGATCGCATCCGCCTGGTGCACAGCTTGGTCCTGTCGCTCCCGGGGACACCGGTGCTCTACTACGGGGAGGAGATCGGCATGGGGGAGAACCTCGACCTGGAGGGACGGCTCGCCACCCGGTCCACCATGCAGTGGAACGACGAACCCGACGGGGGGTTCGGTCCGGCCGATGGCCAGCCGTCCCGACGTCGCCCTCCGGACGGCCCGTACGGGCCGGTCGAGGTCAACGTCGCCAGCCAGCGTGCCGATCCGTCGTCGCTGCTCAACTGGGTGGCGGGTGCGGTCCGGACCCGCCGACAGATCCCCGAGCTTGGAGCCGGCTCGTGGAGCGTGCTGGACACAGGCGACGAGGCCGTGCTGGCGCACTGCTGCCAGATGGACGAGTCCTGCTTCGTGGCCCTGCACAACCTCCGGGGCGAGCAGCGCTCGGTCGAGGTCGAGCACGCCGCGGCCGCCTCGCTGTTCGAGGTGCTGGCCGCTCCCGATGCACACGTCGACCACGACGACGAGCGTCTGCGCGTCGTGCTCCCGAGGTACGGCTACCTGTGGCTCCAGACCGACCGACCACTCCAAGGGCACACGAGCGGATTGCCGAGGGCATGAGCACCGAGCAGCGAGCGCAGCCGATCACCGTCGACGTCCACCCACCGGGCGATGACCGCCCGCCGGGCTGGGACGGCAACCCCAGCGCATGGTCGCAGCGACTGCCCATCGTGGTCCTGGCCCTCATCGGCGTGTTCGTCGCCGGCTGGCTGGCGCTCTACCAGCAAGAGATCGTCCACACCGTCTGGGAGCCCTTCTTCCCGGGGGGCACCGAGACGATCGTGCGGGAGTCGGGCTTTTCGAAGTTCTTCGAGCGGTTCCCGGTGGGTGATGCCGCGCTGGGGGCCTTCGGCTACCTGGCCGATGCGGTCACGGGCGTCATCGGCGGCACGAAGCGCTGGCGCACGATGCCGTGGATCGTGGTGATCTTTGGCGTCTTCGTGGGTCCGTTCGGCGTGCTGAGCATCATGCTCGTCGTGATGCAGCCGGTGCTCTACAGCGCCTTCTGCACCTTGTGCCTGGCCTCTGCCGTGATCTCGCTCGCCATGATCGGCCCGGCCGTCGACGAGGTCCTGGCCAGCATGCAGTACCTGCGCGACGTGCGCGACGACGGGGGCTCGGTCTGGTCAGCGTTCTGGGGCAACGAGCACACCTTCGCCGGCGAGGCGGTGGTGGCATGAGCACCCGCATCCTCGCCCGGAGCGCAGCCGTGCTGATCGGCATCTGGCTCGAGGCGGCCTCGGCCGTGCTCGGCTACGGGACCCCGGCTGCCAACGTCGACCGGGTGCTCGGGCCGGTCGCCGGTGGCATCGCCTTCGTCGCCATCTGGGCCGTGGCCCACCCGATCCGGTGGGCGACCGTCCCGGCCGGCGCCCTGCTCGTGCTGGCGCCGGTGCTCGGCTACCCGCTGGAGGCGGCCGTGAGCAGCGTTCTCAGCGGTCTGGCCATCATCGCCCTGGCCTTCGTCGGCGGAGACCCCAGCGGCGACTACGGCGGCGGCTGGCAGGCGCTCTGGAGGGGCCGAGAGCGGTCCTGCGCCGACGGCTGAGCTCGCGCGGTTCACGGCAGCGCCCCAGCGGGGTAGTGGAGCCCGGTGGACGAGCAGCGCGACGCCATCATCGTCGGAGCGGGCCCCAACGGGCTGACCGCCGCGAACCTGCTGGCTGATCGGGGGTGGCGCGTGCTGGTGCTCGAGGCCCAGCCCGAGCCCGGTGGCGCGGTGCGCAGCGCGGCAACCATGGAGGACGGCTTCATCACCGACCGGTTCAGCGCGTTCTACCCGCTCGGTGCCGTGTCCCCCGTCCTGGCCGACCTGGGTCTCGAGCACCATGGCCTGGAGTGGGGGCACGCGCCGGCCGTACTGGCCAACCCGACGCCCGACGGACCGGCATTGGTGCTCTCGCGGGATCGGGCGGTCACCGCTCGCTCCCTCGATGCGTTCGCCGCCGGCGATGGCGATCGGTGGCGGGAGCTGCAGGACCGCTGGGAGCACGTGGAGGACGCCTTGATGGATGCCTTCATGCGGCCGTTTCCCCCCGTTCGCCACGGCCTCCGCCTCCTGGCGAGGCTGGGGGTCCGCGGTGCGGGCGAGCTCGTCCGCACCGGTCTGCTGCCCGTGCGTCGCTTCGCCCAGGAGCACTTCGACGGCGATGGCGGGGCGCTGCTCATCGGGGGATGCGGCCTGCACGCCGACATGACACCGGAGAGCGCCGCCAGCGGGTTCTTCGGGTGGATGCTCGCCGGCATCGGCCAATCGCGGGGCTGGCCGGTGCCGCGTGGTGGGTCCGGTGCGCTCACCGAGGCACTCGTCCGCCGCTTGACCGCAGCCGGTGGCGAGCTGCGCTGCGATGCCCCGGTGGAACGGATCGTGGTCGACGATGACCGGGCGGCCGGCGTCGTCGTGGACGGCACGGTGCTCCGCGCCCGACGGGGGGTGCTGGCCGATGTGGTCGCCCCGACGCTGTACGAGAGCCTCCTCCCCGAGCGCGCCGTGCCGCCCCAGGTCCACGATGACATGGCTCGGTACCAACGAGGTGCGGCGACGTTCAAGGTGAACTGGACCCTCGACGGTGCTGTTCCGTGGCGCGATCCGGCCGTCAGAGGAGCGGGGACGGTGCACCTGGCCGGCTCCTTGGACGAGCTGACCTACTCCTCTGCGATGCTGGCGTGCGGTCGGATCCCGGCCGATCCGTTCCTGCTCATCGGTCAGATGACGACGGCCGACCCGAGTCGCTCGCCCGCGGGGACCGAGTCGCTCTGGGCCTACACGAGCGTGCCTCAGGGCGTCCGGTCCGACGAGGGTGACGACCGGCTCGACGGGTCCTGGGACCACGACCAGAACCGTCGCTTCGCCGACCGCATCGAGGCGCGGATCGAGCGGGACGCCCCGGGGTTCCGAGGCCTCATCCGTGCTCGGGAGATCCAGTCCCCCCGGTCCCTGCAGGCCGACGACGCCAACCTGCTCCTCGGGGACAAGAGCCTGGGCACCGCCCAGCTCCACCAGCAGCTCGTGTTCCGTCCCCGCGTGGGGATGGGTCGGCCCGAGACGGCTGTGCCGGGGCTCTACCTGGCCTCGGCTTCCGCCCACCCGGGCGGTGGCGTGCACGGTGCTTGCGGCGCCAACGCCGCTTCGGCCGCGGTCGCCCACGACCGCGTGCGTCGGCTGACCTCGCGGTTGCGTGGCTGAACTCCGGTCGGGTCTCCTCGATGTGCGATGGTGAGCCGGCTTGTAGGCGGGGTTCTGTCCCGGGGCTGACGCCCCGTGGGTGACCATCCATCTGTGCGGCCCACCTGGCCGATCGGGCGAGCAACCCGCGGCACGCTTGGCCTTGCTCCGAGCGGGGGTTGCCGAGCCGCCGGGGTCGCCCCCGACGCTGGTGCGCTCTTACCGCACCGTTTCACCCTCACCTGTGCCGGGCGGACCCGGCCATCGGCGGTCTTCTCTCTGTTGCCCTGAACCGACAGGTCGCCCCGTCCTGGCTCTCGCCAGCGCTCTGCTCTGTGGAGCCCCGACCTTCCTCGACCACCCGGGGGCGGCCGCGGTCACCGGTCCGACTCACCATCGCTTGGCGCCAGTGTGGCACCCGACCGCTGCGACTGCACCCATCCCAGCAACTGTGCCGTCGGCCACGTCGGTCATGGACCGGTCGACGGGGGGTAGGGATGTCGAGTTCCCGTCTGCACCATCCGTCACAGGAAGTCCCAAGTGCTCGCGCTGCCCCCACCCCCCGGTGCCATCCGACGGCCTGCACGTCACCTCGTGCACGCCACCGCCACCCTCGTCGGTGTGAGCCTCGCGCTCGCCGCACGCATCCGGCCGTGAGCCGGTGACCTCCCAGATCATCGACGTTGCCATCATCGGCCTCGGGTCGGCCGGAGAGGCCCTGGCCACGGCGCTGGCCGAGCAGGGCCTCCACGTGGTCGGCTTCGAACCTGACCGGGTCGGCGGCGAATGCCCGTTCACGGCGTGCATGCCGAGCAAGAGCCTGCTTCACGACGCCACGTCCGGTTCTTCCTGGGACGACGCCCGCCGGCACCGTGACGAGGTCATCGAGCACCTCGACGACGGCTCCCACGCCGAAGCTCTGCAGGCTGCCGGCGTCACGCTCATCCGGAGCCGGGCCGGCCTCGTCGACGAAGGCATCGTCGAGGCCGACGGACGACGCTGGCGTGCTCGCCACGTGGTGCTCGCCACCGGGTCCGCACCGGTGGTGCCGCCCGTGGACGGCCTCGACGACGTCACTTGGCTGACGAGCGACGAGCTGATGGTGGCCGACGACCTGCCCGAGTCGCTCCTGGTGCTCGGCGGCGGCGCCATCGGCTGCGAGGCGGCCACGATCATGGCCGGCTTCGACCGCCCGGTGACCGTCGTGGAGGCCGGTGCGCTGCTGGCCGGCGGCGTCGACGTCGCTGTCGCCGACCGACTCGCCGTCCAGCTCCGCGATTCCGGGATCGAGGTCTGCACCGATGCCGAGATGGCGACCGTGTCCGAGACGTCGGGGGGCATCCGGGCGACGCTCTCCACCGGCGCGGCGATCGAGGCCGCGGCGATGCTCGTGGCCACGGGTCAGGCACCCCGCTGGTCCGGGCTCGGGCTGGACCACGTCGGGCTCGACGACGACCCTGCCGTGGACGACGAGTACCGGGTCGAGGGCCGCGACTGGCTCCGGGCGATCGGCGACGTCAACGGACGATCGCCGTGGACGCACGGGGCGAACCACGAGGCCCGTCGGCTCGCCCGGCTCCTCACCGACACGCCCCCTGGTTCGCTCACCGAGCAGATGGCGCACTGCGTGTTCACCGATCCGCCGGTGGCCGCCATCGGCCTCACGGCCGAGGCTGCCGCCGACGAGGGGCACGACGTGGTCGTCGGGACCGCTCGCTACTCCGATGTCGCCCGCTACGCGACTGATGACCTCGGCGACGGCGTCGTCGTCGTGGTGGCCGACCGCACCACCGGAGCGATGCTCGGTTGCTCCGGCACGGGCGCACGCTTCGACGATGTCATCGGCATCGTCGCTGCGCTGCTGCACTGCGGCTGCACCGTCCAGGACGCGGCCGAGCTGGTCCTGCCGTTCCCGACCATCGGTCAGGTGCTCACGCCTGCCTTCCGCGACGCGGCCGACGCCATCGGCTGACCCGGTCAGTCCGTGACGACGGCGTCCGTGGGCAGCGGGTTGTCGGTGGGGACGAAGGCTAGGCGCTCGGAGCTGAGGTCACCCAGCAGGCCGAGGATGCTGGCCCGCCGGGCGGCCACCCCGCTGACGGACATCGCCGTCGAGCGCAGCGCCTGGGTGCTCAGACGCGTGGTGGCGTGCACGTACAGCTGGGTCGACGCCTGCTCCAGATCCCTGGCGAGCCTGAGGAAGTCCCGCTCGGCGGTGACCGACAGCATGGTCGGGTCGACGAGCCCGGCCTTCACCACCGGGTTGGGCGTGAGGAAGGGCTCGGCACCCGCGGCCTCGACGGCCGCGACCAGCGTGCTCTGGTGCTCCCCGTGGTGCTGCTGGAAGAGCGTGACAGCGTCGGTGGCCGGCCCGCTCTGGATGAAGCCGAGGTCGAAGGAAGCCTGGTACGTGGCGACGACGAGGACCTCCAACGAGAGGGCGGTGTTGAGCAGGCGCACGTCGAGATCTGCCCCGCCAGTCGGGGCGACGTCCGACCGCGTCTCCTCCGTCTCGTCCTCCGGGGCCGGTGCCGGGGGGTCGTCGTCGGAGCTGCAGCTGGCCAGCAGGGCACCCACGACCACCGTCATCCCGCCGAGGCGCAGGAGGTCCCGACGAGAGCGGGGGGCGTCGTCAGCCGTCACGGTCCGCTCACCGGGAAGACGCTCGGGTCGAAGCCGAAGGTGATGTCGGCTGACTCGATCGGTCCGGCCGGGAACCAGCCATCGGGCCCCTCCTGGAGCTCGTAGCTGAGCTCCGCAGCGTGGGACGCCTCGGTCGGCAGGATCGTCCCGATCGTCGACACGTGGTCGCTGCCGTCCGCGAGGGTGAGCAGGTGCCCGCAGGTGGCGGCGAGCTGGTTCTCGAGGTCCCGGGCGAAGCGGAGCACCTCGTTCTGGGTGGAGAGCGCGTCGATCGCCGGGGTCAGGGCCTCGAGCAGCGCAGGGTTCGCCTCGCCGGTGGCGGCTGACCCCGCCAGCGCGGCGAAGGCCTCGGCGTGCTCCTGGTGGTGGCCCCGGAACGTCTGCAGCACCGGCGCGAGGTCCTCGGAGAGCAGCTCGATCCCGCGCTCGTACGCGGCGACCGCGACGAGCTCCATCGACTCACCGAACGCGGCCAGGTCCTCTTCGGTGCCGCCCTGGGCGGCGGCGGCCGGCAGGAACCGAGCGACGGGGACGAGCGCGGTGCCGACCGTGACCGCGCCGCCGACGGCGGCGTGGCGGAGGAAGGACCGGCGGTCGGGTCGATCGACCCGGGGGGATGGCACGTGGACGAGCTCCTGGGGTGAGGAAGTCGGCTCAGAGCTCGAGGCTTGTGAGCTCGGGGATCCAGCCTGCGCCACGACGGCAGGCATCGGCGAACCGCTCCCGGTCGAGCTCGCCATCCGGCTCGATCCGGGCGGCCGGTGCACGGGTCTCGGTGGCTGCGGCCAGGTCCGACCAGGTGCCGGCGGCGATGCCGGCGAGGAAGCCGGCCCCGATCGCCGTGGCCTCCCGATGACCGGAGCGCTCGACCGGCTGTCGGGTGGCATCGGCCAACGCCTGCAGCACGACGTGGTTGGCGCTCATGCCGCCGTCGACGCGGAGGACGTCCGCCCGGAGGCCGGTGTCGGCCTCGGCTGCGTCCACGAGATCGGCAGCTCGTAGGGCGACGCCCTCCAGGACGGCGCGGGCGAGGTGGGCTCGCGTGGTCCCGCGGGTGATGCCCACCAGCAGGCCGCGAGCGCCGTGGTCCCAGATTGGTGTGCCGAGGCCGGACAGGGCCGGGACGAACACCACGTCACCGGCGTCCGGGACGGACGATGCGAGGACTTCGCTCTCGGCGACTTCGTCGATGATGCCGAGGCCGTCGCGCAGCCACTCCACGCAGGTGCCGGCTGAGAGCATCACCGCCTCCCGAGCCCACGTGTCGACGCCGTCGAGCCGCCAACCGATCATGGGAAACGTCCCGTGACGGGGGGTCGGGCCGGCTTCAGGCCCGAGGCAGATGTCGAGCATGCCGCCGGTGCCGAGGGTGAGCTTGGTGTCCCCCGGGTGGATGCAGCCCTGCCCGAGCAGCGACGCCTGCTGATCGCCGACGAGGGCGGTGATCGGGGGCGCCCCCGGCAGCGCCGTCGCCTCGGCGAGCGCACCGCTCGAGTCGGTGACGGTGGCGAGGGCCGAACGGGGGATGCCGAGCAGGTCGAGGAGCTCCTCCGACCAGTCCCCGGTCGCTGCGTCGTAGAGGCCGGTCACCAGGGCGTTGGACGCGTCGGTGATGTGGGCGGAGCCGCCCGAGAGCACCCACGCCAGCCAGGTGTCGACGGTGCCGATGCGGAGGTGCTCGGCGGGGATGTCGCTGTGCTGCACCAGCCACTCCGCCTTGGTGGCCGACGCGTTCGGGGCGATGCGGATGCCCTCGGGCTGCAGGGCGAGGCAGCGGCCCACGGTGCGCAGGTCCTGCCAGCCGATCCCCGGGCCCACGGGATCGCCGGACCGGGCGTCCCAGGCGATGGTCGACGCCCGCTGGTTGGTGATGCCCACGGCATCGACCGACCCGACCCGGTCCAGCACCGAGGTCGCGGTGGCGAGGGCCGCCCGGGCCGTGGCCGTCGCGTCGATCTCGACCAGGCCGGCCGCCGGAGAGCCGGGCAGGACCTCGACGAGCACCTCCGCCGCGACCGTCCCGTCCGCCTCGAGGGCGACCGAGCGGACCCCGGACGTGCCGGCGTCGACGACGAGGATCGTCACCGCGGCCTCCGGGCGCGGCGGTCGGCGAGCAGCCCCCCGGCCATGCC